>JALRHE010000406.1 GCA_023253235.1 Steroidobacteraceae bacterium | reverse complement strand
ATATTGATCAAATCGCTCAGCTGATCCAGCAAATCAAGACGAACCCGGATTCGCGTCGATTAATCGTCTCCGCGTGGAATGTGTCCGATATTCCGCGCATGAAGCTGCCCCCCTGTCATGCCTTCTTTCAGTTCTATGTGGCCGACGGTCGCTTGTCGTGCCAGCTCTATCAGCGCAGCGCCGATATTTTCCTCGGTGTGCCGTTCAACATCGCCTCGTATGCTTTGCTGACGCATATGGTGGCTCAGCAGGTCGATCTGCAGGTCGGCGACTTCGTCTGGACTGGTGGCGACTGTCATCTTTACTCGAACCATCTCGAGCAAGCGGATCTGCAATTGTCGCGCTCGCCGCTGCCGCTGCCCGAGCTCGTCATTGCTCGTCGGCCGCCAACGTTGTTCGATTACGTGTTCGACGATTTCGAGTTTCGAAATTACCAATTCCATCCGGCGATCAAGGCGCCGGTGGCTGTTTGATATCAAAATCATTGTTCCGGGAGATACTGCGTGGCGATACCCCTGATGCGAACCAGTCCGTGGATTCAGGTCCGCAATTCCAAGATTCATGGCAAGGGCGTCTTCGCCGCCAAGCGGATCCCGAAGGGAACCCGCATCATCGAATACATCGGTGAGCGCATTTCGCACCAGGAAGCCGACGATCGCTACGCCGATCACGACCCGAGCGACAACCACACCTTTCTGTTCATCGTCGATCGTAAGACGGTGATCGATGGCGGCCGCAAGGGAAATGCGGCGCGGTACATCAACCATTCCTGTGATGGTAACTGCGAGTCTGCTATCGCGGAGCGTCGGGTATTCATCGATGCGGTACGCGATATCGCCAAGGGTGAGGAACTCGGCTACGACTACGAGATCGGTCGCGACAAGAACGATCCGCCGAACGTCGATGAGATCTATGCCTGTCGCTGCGGCTCGCCCAAGTGTCGCGGCACGATGCTGTGGCCAGCCAAGCGACCAGCCCAAAAGAAAAAGGCCAAGAAGACGAAGGCTAAGAAGACAAAGGCCAAAAAGAAGGTTGCTGCAAAGAAAACCAAGGTTGCCCAGAAAACCAAGGTCGCCGCGAAGAAAAAAGCCAAACGCGTCACACGTCGGCGCTGAGCTTCGGCACGGATCCAATGGCGTCGCCACGCGTGACTCTGATCGTCGCAATGACCGATGACGGTGTCATCGGTATCGACGGTCAGTTACCTTGGCGTTTGCCCGAGGATCTGCGTCGTTTCAAGACGGCGACGCTAGGCAAACCGGTGATCATGGGTCGCAAGACTTTCGAGTCCATCGGACGACCCTTGCCGCAGCGGCACAACATCGTGCTGACTCGTCAGAGCGGACTGTCGTTGGCAGACGCAGCCGTGACGGTGGTCCCCACGCTCGAGGCGGCATTGCACGCTGCGGGAGATGTCCCCGAGGTGATGGTCATCGGTGGTGCGGAGATCTACAAACTCGCGTTGCCTCTTGCGCAGCGGATTGTGCTTACGCGCGTGCACGCGATCGTGCGCGGCGATACCCACTTTCCGCCGCTCGATCCCAAGGCTTGGCGTGTCGTGTCATCCGAGACCTACGCGGCAGACGATAGGCACGCACACTCGATGACTTTCGAAGATCTCGAGCGGGTCCACTGATGTCGCTCGTGGCGAACTGGTCGCGCCGGCGTGCGATGGCGCTGTTGGGTGCCGCGACGGCTACCGGCTGGTTCGAGTTGCTGCGTGCGCAGACGTATCCGCGCATCCTGCAGGGGCCCATGGTCGGCGATACCACAGCGGACAGCACGGTATTGTGGATGCGCGCTTCGGATGCTCATCGGATCGAGATCGAGTACTCCACCGATCCCACTCTGAAGGGCGCGTCTCGCAGTATCGCCATCGACGCCCAGCCCGATCAGGATTACATCGTCTGTATTCCCTTGCAGGATCTCGCGCCGGCTACGGCGTACGCCTATCGAGTCTTGCTCGACGGTAAGCCCGATCGTTATGCGCGCACTCCGCGCGTGTTTCGCACCCTGCCGAGCGGCAACGCGCCGCTGCGACTGGCGTTTGGTTCTTGTGCGCGCCGTATCCTCGACGGGCGCCAGCCCATCTTCGAAGCGATTGCGGCAGCTCAGCCGGACGGATTTTTTTGGGTCGGCGATCATGTCTACATCGACAGTCTTGCCCCCATGGCTTTCGAGTACGAATACCAGTTGCAGCGCAGCGTGCCGAGTGCGCAGGCGATGCTGAACAGCGTGCCGCAATGGGCGATCTGGGACGATCACGACTACGGGCTCAACAATGGAGATCGCACCTCGCCCGTACGTGAGCTCGGGCTTGCGACCTTCAAGAAATATTGGGCGAACCCATCCTATGGTTTGCCTGAGGCGCCCGGTGTGTTCTTCCGCAAGCGTATCGCTCAGGTGGAGTGTTTTTTTCTAGACGGGCGCAGTTACCGTGATCCGAGCGATCAACTCGACGGACCTGCGAAGACCCAACTGGGTGCCGTACAGAAAGCCTGGCTCAAGCAAGCGCTGCGTGAGAGTGATGCGACGTTCAAACTGTTGATCGCTGGAGGCGGTTGGGCCACGAGCGGTGGCGACAAGTTCGACGAGAGCTGGGGCGCTTATCGACACGAACGCGACGAGCTGTTCGATTTCATCCGAGACGAGCGTATCGGTGGCGTCGTGCTGCTCTCCGGTGACGTGCATCGCGGCGAGCTGAACCTCGTACCGCGTCGAGCTCAGGGTGGCTACGATCTGACCGAACTGGTGAGTTCGCCGCTTGCGCAGCCGACCCGATCAGCGAACGACAATTTGCAGGCCGAAGCACGGCTTCGATCACCTTACGATGGCGGCAGCAATTTCGGATTGCTGGAGTTCGATGCGAGCGGTGGTCTGACCTTGAACCTGCGTGACATTCAAGGACGTGCGGTGTGGGAGCCTGTGAAGCTCGATGCCCGTGATCTTCAGGTCGCTGGTCGGCGCGCGCGATAGCGGCTCAGTGTAGTTTCACTCGCGGCTCGGTTTGCGCAGCGATCATGCGGCCGAGCGTGCTGAGCGTGGTCTTCCAGAAGCCGTGCAAGGCGAGCTCGTGCATCTTGTAGAGCGATAGATACATCCAGCGGGCGAACAGACCTTCCAACCAGATGTTGCCGCCGACGAAGTTGCCCATCAAGTTGCCGACCGTGGTGTATTCACCAAGCGATACGAGCGAGCCGAAGTCGCGATAGCGCCAGGGGCGTGGTTCGCGGCCTGCGAGGATGCGTGGCAACCACTTGAGCAGATATGACGCCTGTTGGTGAGCCGCTTGGGCCCGCGGCGGCACGTTGCGGCCGGGGTGGGCAGCCCATTCGACAGCGGCGCAATCGCCGATCGCGAACACGGACGGGTCATCGCGTGAGCGTAGCGTGGCATCGACGACGATTTGGTTGAGTGCATTGACCGTGACGCCGAGATTGCGCAGGAACGGCGCGGCTTTCACTCCAGCTGCCCAAACGACCATCTCGGCGGCGATGATGTTGCCGTCCGCGAGGCGCACGGCTTTGGGCAGCACTTCGGCCACTCGTGCATTCGTGTGCACCTCCACATCGAGCTTCTCGAGCATGCGATGCGCGGCTGCCGAGATACGCTCGGGCAGTGCGGGCAGGATGCGCGGCGAGGCTTCGATCAAGTGCAGTCGAATGTGCTTGTCCGGATCGATGTTATCGAGGCTGAAAGAGACGAGTTCACGGGTTGCGTTGTGCAGTTCCGCGGCGAGCTCGACGCCCGTGGCGCCGGCGCCGACGATCGCGACGTTCAATTGCTCTGGGCGCAGCGGCGCGGCCTGCGAGTGCGCGCGCAAAAAAGCATTCACGAGCCTGCGATGGAAGCGATCGGCTTGTTGCGTGCTCTCGAGTGCGATGGCGTGTTCGACGACGCCTGGGGTGCCGAAATCATTGATGCTGCTGCCGACCGCCAGCACGAGCAGGTCGTAATCGATGCGTCGCGCCGGCACGATTTCATCGCCGTTCTCATCGTGCACGGGGCCGACCAATACTTGTTTGGCGTCGCGATCGAGCCCCACCATTTCACCGTACCGGTAACGGAACCCATGCCAGTGCGACTGCGCGAGGTAGTCGAGTTCGTGGACGTCGAGATCGACGGTTCCCGCCGCGAGCTCGTGCAGGTGTGGCTTCCAGAAGTGGGTGCGCCCGCGCTCGATGAGTGTGATGTCGGCACGGCCACGACGACCCAGTTTGTCGCCGAGACGGGTGACGAGTTCGAGTCCGCCGGCGCCACCGCCGACGACGACGATGCGGGGAGTCCGTTTGTTCTGGGTCATCCTGACCTGTCCGAATAGCCGCGCATCCTGCGCGAAAGCCACTGCATGTTACCGGAGCAGCGATGACGTCGTGATGTCTTTCGAGAGGATTTTTTTGAACTGGGCCGCCAGTGCCCGCACACCGGGACCTGCGAGTTCCGGGTCGGCCAGCACGAGGTAGAGCGTGACTTGCCGCTCTGAACCCTCGCTGAGCGGCAGTGGTTTTAGCACTCCTTGCGCGAGCGCGTCTTGGATGCGCGCTTGCGGGTACCAGGCAAAACCATGACCTTCGATGGCTGCTCGGATGCTGGTGTCGAATTGACTGAAGGTCCAGCGTCGGTCGACTTCCACCGAGATTGCCCGACTATCGCGATGAATGCCGCTGTCGCGCACGAGCAGATGGCGATGTTCGGCGAGGTCAGCGGCTGTGAGAGGGCGGTTCAAGCGGTGTAGGGGGTGATCTGGGTGGGCCACTGCGATCAAGCGCAAGCTCGCGAGAACATCGCCCAAAAAGCCCACGGGAATCTGCGGCGTGATGGCCAGGTCAACGCGTTTTTGCAGCAGTGCCTCTAGGGTGCCGCCAAGCACCGTCTCCTCGACATCCACGCGGGTTGCCGGACTCTGCTCGGCAAAGCCGGCGAGCGCAGCGAGCATCGGCTCCGGCGGCAGCAGGATCTCAACTGCGATGCGGATCACGGGTTCCCAACCGGCCGACACCGTGCGTGCCCGCTGTTCGAGGCGATGGGCCTGGTCCAGCAGCACCCGCGCTTGCCGGTGCAGCATCTCGCCCACGGGCGTGAGCACGGCGCGCCGACCGCGCGACTCGAAGGCGCTGACACCCAGTCGGCGCTCCAACTGCTGGATCAGATAGGTCACGGCCGACTGGCTCTTGTTGAGGGCGGCAGCCGCTGCGGCATAGCTCCCGGTCTCGACGACCGCGACCAGTGCTTGCCACTGGTCCAGGCTGACGTAAGAACGTTGATTCATATAAAAATTCGATGAGTAAAGTCGATATTTTCGACTTTTCTATCAGAAATTAGTCGGATTTAATACCGCCCATGAAAACACTCCTCCACGTCCGCAGCAGCTTGTTTGGTGACCACGGTCAATCGGCCGTCCTCGCCGCCGACTTCGTTTCCGCCTGGCAGGCCCGACACCCCGGTGCGCGGGTGATCGTCCGCGATCTGATCGCGACGCCGCTGCCACATCTCGATGCGGAGCGCTTCACCGCGCTGACCAGTGCGCCCGAGGCACGCACCCCGTCGCAGCAACGTATCGTGGCCGAGTCCGATGCACTCGTTGCCGAGCTGCGCGCAGCGGATGAAATCCTGCTGGCTGCGCCGATGTACAACTTTGCGATCCCGAGCCAATTGAAGAGCTGGTTCGATCACATCGCCCGTGCCGGTGTCACGTTCCGCTACACGGCAAGTGGTGCGGAAGGATTGCTCGGCGGCAAGCCCGTCACGGTGATC
>JALRHE010000349.1 GCA_023253235.1 Steroidobacteraceae bacterium | reverse complement strand
CCTTGATGCTGCTTGCTCCCTCTTGGGGCGGCATGATCAACGGCATCATGACGCTCTCGGGCGCATGGCATAAGTTGCGTACTGATCCCATCTTGAAGTTCCTCATCGTGTCGCTGTCGTTCTACGGCATGTCGACCTTCGAAGGTCCCATGATGTCGATCAAAACGATCAATGCCCTCTCGCACTACACCGATTGGACCATCGGCCACGTGCATTCGGGTGCGCTTGGTTGGGTCGCGATGGTCTCGGTGGGCTCGCTCTACATGCTGATTCCGCGGCTCTTCGGCCAGACTCAGATGTGGAGCACCAAACTGATCGACGTGCACTTCTGGACAACCACCATCGGCATCGTGCTCTACACCGTATCGATGTGGATTGCCGGTGTGATGCAAGGCCTCATGTGGCGTGCGACGAATCCGGACGGCACGTTGACCTACACCTTCGTCGAAGCACTCAACGCGACTTACCCGTACTACGGCATTCGCTTATTAGGTGGCTTGCTGGTGCTGTTTGGCATGTTCCTCATGGTCTACAACGTCGCCAAGACGATCGGGCAAGGCAAGGTCACACCCGTCGCCATCCCGAATCCCGAACCGGCTCACGCCTGAGCACCAGGGAGCAACACCATGAAACATGATGTCATTGAAAAAAACGTGGGTCTGCTTGGCATTCTGGTCGCCATCGTGATCAGCATCGGCGGTCTCGTCGAGATCGTGCCGCTGACCATGACTGCGGAGATCACCAACCCGGCACCCGGTATCAAACCGTACCCTGCCCTGCAGCTCGAGGGTCGCGATATCTACATCCGGGAAGGTTGCTACGTGTGCCACTCGCAGATGATTCGTCCCTTGCGCGGCGAGGTTGAGCGCTACGGTCACTACTCGCTTGCAGGTGAGTCGGTCTACGACCGTCCGTTCCAGTTCGGCTCCAAGCGAACAGGACCGGATCTCGCCCGTGTCGGCGGCAAGTACAGCGACGAATGGCAACGCCTGCATTTGATGAACCCGCGCGATCTCGTACCGGAATCCAACATGCCGGGCTTCCCTTGGCTGGCGGATGCGAAAATCGACGCGAGCGTCACACCAAAGAAATTGGCAGCGCTGCGTGCTCTCGGTCATCCGTATTCAGACGCGGAAATCGCGGCAGCGAGCGCGGATGTCGAGGGTAAAACCGAAATGGACGCCTTGATCGCTTACCTACAGGGTCTCGGAACCGCTTCTAAGGAGTGGAAATGAGCCTGTCACCCGAAGCGGTCGGCATCGTGCGCGGTGTCACCACCCTCTTGGCCATGCTGGCTTTCGTCGCCGTCTGCCTGTGGGCTTACAGCCAGCGTCGACGTGAGCAGTTCGATGAAGCGGCCAACCTGCCGCTCGAGGAAGATGAATCATGCTGACTTCCGGAATTAACCTCTTCGTCGTTGCGCTCACCGTTCTCAATACCGTAGCGGCCGTCTGGTTGCTGGTCTGGATGCGTAAGCGGCGCGGTGAATCACAGCGCACCGAGGACACCACGGGGCACGTATGGGATGGGGATCTGCGCGAGTACAACAACCCGCTACCCCGTTGGTGGTTGTGGCTGTTCGTGCTGTCGGTCCTCTTTGCCGTGGCTTACGCCGTGCTCTACCCCACGCTCGGAAACTCCAAAGGCGCGTTGGGTTGGACACAGATCAAGCAATGGGAGCAGTTACAGGCAGAGCAAGAGAAGCAAGCTCAGGTCATTCTTGCCAAGTTTGCCGATCGAGAACCGGATGATCTCGCCGATGACGAGCAAGCCGTCGCGATTGGTCGCAACCTCTTCGCCAATAATTGCGCCGCTTGTCACGGCTCCGACGGTCGCGGTGGATCGGGCTTTCCGAACCTGACTGATGGCGATTGGTTGTGGGGTGGAGAGCCGGCGCTCATCCAGACATCGATCGCCTACGGACGTATGGGTGTGATGGCGCCGTGGGCCGAAGTGCTCGGCGATAAAGGACTCGACGATGCAGCGGCCTATGTCATGTCGCTCTCGGGTCGCAAAGCCCCCAAGGGAGATGTTCTTGCGGGTCAACAGCACTTCGCCAATTTCTGTGCCGCCTGTCACGGCGCCGATGCCAAAGGCATGACGGCGGTCGGCGCTCCGAATTTGACTGACAACATCTGGTTGCACGGTGGCTCGATGGAAGCGATCCGCTACACCATTGCGAATGGACGCCAGAACGTGATGCCAGCTCAGGAACACCTGGGCGATACCCGTATCCGACTGCTCGCCGCCTATGTGATCAGCATGGGAGCCACGCGTGTCGCACAACTCGAACCCTGATACGGACGATGGCACTGAAGCAGGCGAGCTCGGTCCACGTGGCCGACTCGCCTTCACCGTCGCTTGGTGTTCGTTCCTCTCGGCCAGCGTTGCGACACTCGTTTTTTTCGCCTTCGTCGATCCGGCGCCGATCGTGGCGGTGTTGCGACCGACCGACGCCTTACCGGGTCGCACTGCCCTGTACAGTTTGGGTTTCTTCTTTTTTTGGCTTGTCAGCGCCGTCTCTGCCGGCTTGACCGCAAGTCTGCTCTGCACGCCACCGCCTTCCCGTAGATCATGAGCCGAGTCGAACAGCCACCCGCCGACGAGTCCTACTACCAAGCGCACCAAAAAGTTTATCCGCGCGAAGTCAAAGGTCGTTTCACGACGCTACGCACGACCGCCGTCTGGGTATTACTCGGTCTTTTCTACGGTCTGCCGTGGCTACGCTGGGACGATCGACAAGCCATCCTGTTCGACCTTCCCGCGCGCAAATTTCACCTGCTCGGGCTCACGCTGTGGCCGCAGGATTTCATCTTCCTCGCCTGGCTACTCGTCATCGCCGCGTTAAGCCTCTTTTTCTTCACGGCAGTGGGCGGTCGCCTTTGGTGCGGCTATGCCTGTCCGCAGACGGTGTGGACCGAAGTGTTTATTTGGATGGAGCGCATCACGGAGGGTGACCGAGCGAAGCGGATAAAGCTCGACGCCGCACCTTGGTCTTACAACAAGCTGATGCGCAAAGCGGCCAAGCAGACGCTCTGGATCGTCTTCTCGCTCTGGACGGGTTTCACGTTCGTCGGCTTTTTTACGCCCGTTGATGTCCTGGCCGAAAAAGTGCTGACGCTGTCGCTCGGATCGTGGGAGACGTTCTGGGTTTTGTTCTACGGCTTTGCGACCTACGGCAACGCCGGGTTCCTGCGTGAGCAGGTCTGTAAATACATGTGCCCCTATGCACGCTTCCAGAGTGCCATGTTCGATCGTGACACGCTGATCATCACCTACGACGCCGCGCGCGGTGAGCCGCGCGGTGGCCGGCGCAAGGGAGCCGATCCGCGTGCCGCTGGTCTCGGTGACTGCACCGATTGCACGATGTGCGTACAGGTCTGTCCAACCGGCATCGATATCCGTAATGGACTTCAATACGAATGCATCGCCTGCGCTGCTTGCATTGATGCCTGCGATAGCGTGATGGACAAGATGGGCTACGCGCACGGCCTCGTCCGCTACGACACCCAGAATGCGCTGGATCACAAGCAGACACACGTACTGCGACCCCGCGTCATCGTGTACGGCGTTCTATTGCTCGCTCTGTGCATCGGTTTCGTAGTCGCCCTCATGATGCGCCAGCCCATCGGTCTCG
>JALRHE010000343.1 GCA_023253235.1 Steroidobacteraceae bacterium | reverse complement strand
ATATCATCTAATCCTTGCATTAAACAATGCTTTCTAAATGCATCTACTTGAAAACTTATTTTTTCATTTGAAGGCATCATCGATTTCACCGATCGACTCGTGAAACTCTTCGGCGATCAGCGCCCCGGTGTGCCCTTGATGCGGGATATCGGGTTGTTGTTGTTCGATTTGTCGCCCACGGCGAAACAGGCGATGTCGCGTTTGAGTTGGGGATTCGCAGGGCGCACACCGCGACTCGCGCGAGGTTTGTCGCTGTGAGTGCGGGTATCGCACGAGAGACGGATTTCGATGTCGCCATCGTGGGCGGCGGTCCCGTCGGCGCGGCGCAGGGAGCACTACTGCTTCGCGCTGGACTCTGTCGTGCCGGGCGCGTGTTGCTGCTCGAGCGCGACGTCCCCTCGCGTAACTGGCCGATCCCACCTGAGCAGGATCCGGCGGACTTGCGCGTTTTTGCGATCTCGCGAGCGAGCGAGCGGATCCTGCAGCATGCTGGGGTCTGGTCTGCGTTGGCAGCGCAACCTAGAGCCGTGTCGCCCTACGAGCGCATGCGCGTCTGGCCCGCGAGCGTCCCGCCGCGAGGTGAGGGCAGTCTGCATTTCGATGCGGCGGAGTTGGCGGAACCGAACCTCGGGCACATCGTCGGTAACGGTGCGTTGCAGCGCGCGGCGCTCGCCGCATTCGAATCAGCGGGTGGCGTGCTGCGAGAAGAGTCCTTGCAGCAGTTGAGTTTTTTGCCCGATGCGGTGGAGCTCGTGACAGCGACGCAGACGGTGACGACCCGTTTGGTCATCGGTGCCGACGGAGCTCGCTCGATGGTGCGCCGCATGGCGGGACTTGGCATCGAGTCTCAAGATTACGGCCAGCTCGCGATCGTCGCCAATCTTGCATGCGAGGGTATGCACGAGAACACGGCATGGCAGCGATTTCTGGGCGACGGAACACTCGCGTTACTGCCGCTCGCGAGCGGTGAGTGCTCGCTCGTGTGGTCGTTGCCGCGTGCGAAAGCGGAAGGTCTGCTGGCCGCGAGTGTCGATGAATTCAATCGAGCCGTGACCGAAGCGAGTGATCGCGTGCTCGGAGGTTTGCAGCTCGTCAGCGAGCGTCGCAGCTTTCCGCTGCGCCGCGTCAACGCCGAGCGCTACACGCGCGAGCGCTGCGCCTTGATCGGCGATGCGGCTCACATCATCCATCCTTTGGCTGGGCAGGGAGTCAATCTCGGTTTACTCGACGCAGCGAGCTTGGCCGAGGTCATCGAGTGGGCGATCGCGCGTGGCGAATCACCCGGCGCCAGTATCGCGCTGCGCCGCTACGAGCGCTGGCGCAAGAGCGAGAACGAACTGATGAGTTTCGCCATGGATGGCATCAACCGCTATCTCGCCTTTGGTGGCGGTGCCATCGGCGCGTTGGCCGAGCGCGGGATGAGTCTGATCGGGCGCAACGCGACACTGCGTCGGCCCTTCGCGCTGCGAGCGCTCGGGCTCGAAGGCGAGTTACCGCGCTTCGCCAGGCGCAGCGCCTAGTTCATCGCGGTGGCTCAGTCGAGCCGATCGATCTTGGCAGCGCAAATGAAATCGTTTTCCGATAGCCCGCCGATCGCGTGGGTCGTGTAGCGGATGCGGCAGTAGTTGTAGCCGATGGAAAGATCCGGGTGATGATCTTCCGCATTGGCCACATGGGCTAGCGCATTGACGAAGCTCATGGTGCGAAAAAAGTCTTTGAACACGAGTTCGCGTTGCAACTCCGTGCCATCCGGTGACAAGCGCCACTCCGACGACAGTTGTGCCAGCAGGCGCTCGCACTCGACTCGGCTAAGGGGCGGCACGCCGCCTTCGCACGGCAAACATTTCTTGGCGGCCAAAGGGTTTTGGGGATCGTCGTGACTCATGCGGATTCTCGCTTGCGATAACTACGTGCGACGTAGGCTTCGACGAGTTGTTGGAACTCCTCGGCGATGTGATCGCCTTTCAGGGTCACCGTCTTCTCGCCATCTTCGTATACCGGCGCCACCGGTCGCTCGCCCGTACCGGGCAAACTGATGCCGATGTTTGCGTGTTTGCTCTCGCCCGGACCATTGACGACACAACCCATGACGGCCACGTTCATCTCTTCCACGCCTTCGTAGAGCTTGCGCCACTCCGGCATGCGATGACGGATATGCGATTGGATGTCCTGCGCGAGCTGCTGGAAGTAGGTGCTCGTCGTGCGACCACAGCCGGGGCAGGCGATCACCATCGGTACGAAGGAGCGCAGGCCCATCGTCTGCAGAATTTCCTGCGCGACGATCACCTCTTGGGTGCGATCGCCATTCGGTTCGGGCGTGAGCGACACGCGGATCGTATCCCCTATGCCACGCTGCAACAGCACGCCGATACCCGCCGTCGAGGCCACGATGCCTTTGCTGCCCATGCCCGCTTCGGTCAGGCCGACATGC
>JALRHE010000281.1 GCA_023253235.1 Steroidobacteraceae bacterium | reverse complement strand
GCCCGAGCCGCTCTGTGCACTCTACGAACCCGCCTCGGCACCGGCCATCGCCAAGTACGCCGCCAGCGGAGGTCGTTGCCCGCGGAAGTTCTTGTTGAACCACGACGTGGCACTGTTCGATCTCGCGCATCGGCACGCTCTCGACAACGTCAACTCCGGCGCGGAATACTGGCAAACCATGGATCAGCTAGCCCCCGAGAACTCTCACCAAGCGCGCGCCGTACGCGTTCAATACTTCGCCATCCTGCGCGAGCAGTCAGGGCTACGCGAAGAGCAAGTCCAAACGAGCGCACGCAATCCGGGCGAGCTCTACGACGAACTTCGCGCTCGCCACGGTTTCACACTGGATCGCGCTTCGCTGCGCGTTGCCGTCAACGAAGAATTCGGCTCCTGGGAACAGCCGCTGCTAGCCGGTGATTCGGTGGTATTCATCCCACCGGTTGCGGGAGGCTGATCACTCGATGGCAGACTTCGAGTTCAGCGCTGACAATCTCGATGCCCTCGCCTTGCGGCGATCGCTGGAGGACCCCGCTTGTGGTGGCTACGCTGCCTTCGAGGGTTGGGTACGCAATCTCAACGAAGGGCGCGAAGTAAGACGCCTCGAGTACGAAGCGTTCGAATCTTTGGCGGTGCGCGAAGGCGTACGCATCATAGAAGAAGCGCGTACCAAATTCGGCGTCACCAACGCGCGCTGCGTGCACCGTATCGGCGATCTACCACTTGGCGAAATCGCGGTGTGGGTCGGTGTCAGCGCGCCACATCGTGACGAGGCCTTTCGCGCCTGCCGCTACATCATCGACGAGGTCAAACACCGAGTTCCGATCTGGAAAAAGGAACACTACGTCGATGGCGATTCAGGCTGGGTGAACTGCGAACGCTGCGCGGCCGACGCCAGCAATGCGACGCCCGGCGACGCCTCAAACCCACACCCACATGACCATGGTCACGCTCATGGTCATCACCATGAACATCATCACCAGCACACCCACGGGCACGCTGCGTCCCACATCGACTTGAAGCCCGATTACTCACGCCAAATGGCTCTGCCTGAGGTCGGCGCCGAAGGGCAGCAGCGCCTCCGGTCGGCTCGCGTTGCCGTGATCGGCGCAGGTGGCCTCGGCGTACCGGTGCTGCAATATTTGGCAGGCGCCGGGGTGGGTGAACTCGTCATCGTGGATGGTGATCGCCTCGAAGCCTCGAACCTGCATCGACAAACCTGGTACGCCCTCGCCGATTGCGGCGACATGAAGGCGACCCTCGCGGCGCGCCGCGTCCATGCATTGAATCCGACCGTCACGACCGTCACCCACACCGAGCGACTGACCGAAACATCGGCCGAAGCGGTGCTTCAGGGCTGTGACCTGATTCTCGACTGCACCGACAACTTCGCCACCAAGTTTTTGCTTAACGATCTCGCACACCGACTCGCCACACCGGTGATTCTCGCCAGCGTGCACCAATACGAGGGTCAGCTACAGCTGGTCGATCCGGCACACGGGACGAGTTGTCTACGCTGCGTGTGGCCGGAAGCCACGCGCGATGGCTTGGTCGGCAACTGTGCCGAAGCAGGCGTGCTTGGGCCGGTGCCGGGCGTGCTCGGCAGCCTGCAGGCTCTCGAGGCGCTGAAACATCTGCTCGCACTTCCGGGTCGTTTGCACGATGAGCTGGTACTGATCGATCTGCTGACGCTCGCCGTGCGCCGCATCAAAGCCAAGCGTGCGCCGGAGTGTCAGATCCGTTGTGAGCGTGTGCCAGCGACCTCGTCGACCGAGTCATCCGAGTCGCTCGAGTATCCCGATCTTCAAGCGGCGCTCGCGGATCAGCTCGTCATCATCGACATCCGCGATGCCGACGAAATCCGTCGCGAGCCACTTCCAGCAACCTCGTTGTCGATGGCCAAGTCGCTCGCCATTCCGATGCAAGAAATTTTGAGTGGCCGAAACTTGCCAAGCGAGGGGCGTTATCTTTTGATCTGCAGTCGC
>JALRHE010000264.1 GCA_023253235.1 Steroidobacteraceae bacterium | reverse complement strand
ATTCTTCGCGGCATCGAAATGATCGAGATCGTCCGCGACGACCTGCGGGTCGCCGACGAGCTTCAGATGTAGATCGGGTTCGGCTGCGAGCGCGAGCAACGCGCCGCCGATGCACTCGCGCGCACCGCGATCGCCGCTCATCACGTCGACTGCGATGACCGTCATGGGAGAGACCGGCGCATCACGCCGGCACGCGGCCTCAACCGGCCGAGTCGTCGTCCGCCGGCTTCTCGATCACGCGCTTGCCGCGGTAGAAACCATCGGGCGTGATGCGGTGACGGAAGTGCGTCTCACCAGACTGCGGATCAACCGACAGAGCAGGCTTCGACAGACCGTCGTGCGAGCGATGCATGCCGCGCTTGGACGGCGTCTTGCGACTTTTTTGAACAGGCATGATGAACCTCTTAACTACTGCTTGCGTTTCAGGAGCTCACCGAGCCCTGCGAACGGTCTCTGCACGACTTCTTCTTCCTCGGACTCGGCCGAACCGGTTGTGCAATCCGATTCGTCCTCGTGTCGCGGCACCAGCGGCACTGCGAGCAACAGTTCTTCCTCGACGAGGTCGCGCAGGGCGATGTGACCTTCGGGAGCCAGTATCGGCTCGAGTCCCATCTCTTCGCGATCCACCTTCGCCAGATCGGTCACCAACCACACGCGCGATTGTTGATCGACGTCGAGCCACATCGGCTGCAGGCATCGTTGACAGCGCAGCGGCAAGCGCGCGCGCACTTCGATGTCGGCTACCGGTTGCTTGCGCTCTCGCGCAAACCCGATACGTGCGTGAACCGTTCCGTCGGTCATCGCCAGATCCGGCGCGAGGCGCGGCAAACTGGCGAGCGACAAGTCGTTCTCACGACGCTCCCCTGCGTCGGCCAGACGCTCCACATCAACAGGTCGGGACCAGTCGGCCGGCATGGGGCGCGTATAATAGGGATCACCCCCCTTCGAGTCAAAACCAGTGTCGGGTAAGCCTTTGTTTCTGTTGCGCCGCCCGCTGTGGTTGGCCTCAAGCTCACGCTACCGCCGGGAGCTCCTCGCGCGCTTGGGGTTGCCCTTCGAGCACCGCTCCCCCGACATCGACGAATCCCGCCTACCCAGCGAAGCGCCGGCCGCCCTCGCCCGCCGCCTCGCTCGCGCCAAGGCCGAGGCCATCGCCAGCGTCGCGCCAGAGGCTTGGGTGATCGGCTCGGACCAGGTTTGCGCCCTAGGCGACGATTGCCTCGGCAAGCCGGGCACGCCCGAGGGACAACGCCGTATGCTGGCGCGGCTCGCCGGTCAGACCGTCTCGTTCTACACGGCGGTCAGCATCGTGGGCCCTGGCGGCGTCCGCTACGAGCATCTCGATGAGACTCGTTGCGTCTTTCGGGCTTTGTCGACCGACGACATCGAGACCTATGTCGAGGCGGAACCGGCCACCGATTGTGCGGGTGGTTTCAAGAGCGAGTCGCTCGGCATGACCCTGCTAGAACGACTCGAGACGGTCGATCCGACCGCCCTTATCGGCCTGCCGATGATCTGGGTCGCCGGGACCTTGCGCGCCCTGGACGCTTGAGCCCCGAGAGCACGTCGATCACCCGCGCGAGCTCTGGCGGCAGCGGCGCGTTCACGCTGAACTCCGTACCGCGATCCGGCCAGAGAAATGAAATGCTCGAGGCATGCAAAAACATGCGATCGAGTCCGTGCTCGCGCATTTCCTCGTTGAATTCCCGATCACCGTATTTCGGATCACCGGCCACGGGATGGCCCGCGTACGCCGCGTGTACGCGAATCTGATGCGTACGCCCCGTCAGGATCGACACCTCGAGCAACGAGGCTAATTTGCCGAAACCCTGCACGGGCCGAAAATCACTCGTGGCCGCCTTGCCACCGGCTGCCACCTTGACGGTGCGCTCGCCGCCCACGCGCAAATCCGTACGCAGCGGTGCCTCGATGCGCTTCTTGCCGAGCTGCCAGCTGCCTTTGACGAGCGCGAGATAACGCTTCTCGAAACCCTCTCCCTCGCGTAAGCCCGCGTGCAGCATGCGCAGCACCGAGGGTTTGCGAGCGATGATCAACACGCCGCTCGTATCGCGATCGAGACGATGTACGAGCTCGAGTTTTTCTGCCTCATCGGGACGCGCGGCGCGCAAAGCTTCGATCACGCCAAAGCTCACGCCGCTACCACCGTGGACTGCAATGCCAGCGGGTTTGTTGACCACGATCACCCGCTCGTCCTCGTGGATGACCGAGGCGGTCACCGCCGCCTGCAGACTCGCGGGGACCTTGCGCGTGAGGGCACGAGCCGTGCCGCTACCCGATTCGACCGCCGGCTCCGGCGCCGCTTCGCGCACCGGCGGTAGCCGGACGTCATCGCCGAGGGCCAGCCGCGTATCGATCCCGGCGCGCTTGCCGTTGACCCGAACTTCGCCCTTACGGACCAGACGGAACAGCCGGGTACGCGGTACCTCGGGGTACTGACGTGCAAGGAACTTGTCGAGGCGGGTGCCGGCATCCTCGCCGTCCACCGTGAGGTGACGTACCGAGAGTTTCCCGGAGTGTTTCGTAAGATCTTGTTTTTCCATGGGCTTCGACATAGTATCAGGGCTGTCTTGAGAACGCCGCCCAAGGGTGGTGACACCTCGCAGACATCAGCGCGATGCCCGCCGGTCGGTGGGTGACGCATGTTAGTTGGTCCTCGGCAACGAGGCCATCGAATCCGGCCGATAGTCGCCGTGGCCATCCGGTCACGCCGTCGGTTGACAGATACGAGCCTAGGTTTCGGTTCGCGGTGCGCAGACGACTGTGATTTACATCCTCCTCTCCCTGCTCGCGCCTCTCACTACCTCTCGGGTTCTGCCCGCTCGCCCGTGTGTTCGCACCGGTACGCGAGTGGTGTCCACGTGGACAACCGTCGGAGCACTGTCGGCCCCATCCAGGAGATTTGGGGCCCATGAAAAGAATGTTGGTAAACGCGACCCAGCAGGAAGAACTGCGCGTCGCACTGGTTGACGGCCAGAAACTCTACGACCTCTCGGTCGAACTTCCGTCCCGCGAACAGAAAAAAGCGAACGTCTATAAAGGCCGTATCGCCCGCATCGAGCCTTCGCTCGAAGCCTGCTTCATCGATTACGGCGCCGAGCGCCACGGCTTCCTGCCGCTGAAAGAAATCTCACGAGAGTATTTCCTCAAGAACCCCTCGAGTGGCCGCATCAACATGCGCGAAGTCCTGCAAGAAGGTCAGGACATCGTGGTGCAGGTCGAGAAAGAAGAGCGTGGCAACAAGGGTGCAGCGCTCACCACCTACATCTCGCTCGCCGGTCGATTCCTCGTCCTGATGCCGAACAATCCGCGTGCGGGTGGCGTCAGCCGTCGTATCGAGGGTGAAGAGCGCGACCAGATGAAGAGCATCATGGATGCGCTCGTCATTCCGTCGGGTATGGGCGCCATCGTGCGTACCGCCGGTGTCGGTCGAGCCACCGAAGAGCTCCAGTGGGATCTCGATAACCTCAAGATCCAATGGGACGAGATCGTCAAGGCGGTCCTCGAGCGCCCCTCCCCGTTCCTCGTCTATCGCGAGAGTGATCCCGTCACGCGCGCCCTTCGCGACTATTTCTCCGACGACATCGGTGAAGTGCTCGTCGATGAGCCTGGTGCCCATGCGATCGCGGCGGAGTACATGCAACGCTTCATGCCGGCCGAGGGTGGTCGTCGCCTGAAGATGTATGCCGACGATATCCCGCTCTTCACCCGCTATCAGATCGAAAGCCAGATCGAGTCGGCCTACGCCCACAAGGTGCAGCTGCCCTCGGGTGGTTCGATCGTCATCGACTACACCGAAGCACTGGTCTCGATCGACATCAACTCGGCTCGTGCCACGCGCGGTGGCGATATCGAAACCACCGCCACCAACACCAACCTCGAAGCTGCGGACGAAATCGCGCGGCAGCTGCGTATCCGCGACATCGGCGGTCTGATCGTCATCGACTTCATCGACATGGAGGAGCCGAAGAATCAGCGCGCCGTCGAAGATCGCCTGCGCGATGCCATGAAGATGGACCGCGCGCGTATCCAGATCGGTCGCTTGTCGCGCTTCGGCCTGCTCGAGATGTCTCGTCAGCGACTGCGTCCGTCACTCTCGGACTCGAGCCACGAAGTGTGCCCGCGCTGCCAAGGCATCGGCAGCATCCGCACGGTCGAATCGATGGCGCTCGCCATCCTGCGACTCATCGGTGAAGAAGCCCGCAAAGATCGCACCTCCAAGGTCATCGCCGAGGTACCGGTCGAAGTGGCCACCTACCTCATCAATGAAAAGCGCGAATGGCTGCGTACGCTCGAAGACAAGAGCGATGTCGAGCTCATCATCGTGCCGAACCTGAACATCGACACACCCGAGTATTCGATCCGTCGCGTGCGTGATGACGAGGCCGATCTGCCCGAGGTCAAGCGCCTGAGTTATCAGATGCCGACACCGGCCAAGGTGCCGGACCCGGCTGGCACGCGAGAAAAACAAGCTCATCAGGAACCGGCCGCCGTGCCGACTTTCCTGCCGACGACGCCCGCGCCTATCGTGGTGCAGGCACCCGCCCCGGCTGCCGCGGTCAAAGCCGTCGATGCTGGTCCGCAGCTCGGTATTTTTGTTCGACTGTGGCGCTGGTTGTTTGGAGCGCCGGGACCGCAGCAAGACGAGAGTGCCTCGCGCAACGGTCGGCAACGCCAGGATCGACGCGATCGGGATCGGAACGAACGCGGTGGTCGTGGCCGAGATCGGGATCGCAACGAGCGCGGTGGTCGCGGCAAAGATCGCGATCGAGATAGAGACCGCGATCGTGACGGCAACGAACGCAAACCGCGCGAAGCCGCCAAAGAAACCCGTGATGCCAAACCGGCGGCTCAGCAAGCGCCTCGTGGCGACGCGGGTCGCGGTGGCGACGGCGCCCGCAGCGAAGGCGGTCGCGGTGAAGGTCAAGGTCAGGGTCAGGGTCAGGGACGTCGCGGCGGTCGGGATGATCAGCGTCGTCGTGAACCACGCAGTGACAACCGCGGCGAGCGTCAGGCTCCCTCGGCTGCTGCACCCGCTTCTGCCGCTGCCGCATCGACTCCGTCATCGCAGCCGCCGTCAGCGTCGTCTG
>JALRHE010000014.1 GCA_023253235.1 Steroidobacteraceae bacterium | reverse complement strand
TGTCGGCCAACGAACGGAAAAAGTGCGGGACGAGCTCTGTCGGCATCGTTCCGACCTGTTCGCGCCCGAACCGTCCCTCGAATACCGAGTAGGCGCGGCCTGACAGATCGATCGCCACCTGCGCCCGCGCTTCGTCCATCGGCAGAAGAAAGCCATAACGGTGTAGGCCCCGCTTATCGCCGAGCGCCGCTTTCAGTGCTTCACCGAGGGCTATCGCGCAATCCTCGATGGTGTGATGTTCGTCGATGTGGAGATCGCCCAGGCACTCGAGTTGCATCGAAAACCCGCCGTGCTTACCAAGCTGCTCCAGCATATGGTCAAAGAATCCGATTCCCGTCTTGGCGCTGATCGGCCCCTCGGCGTCTAGATCAACCTTGACAAGGATGTCGGTTTCGCGCGTCTTGCGATGGATGGTGGCGCGCCGCGCGGTCAGCTCTTTGACGATGGCCGGCCACGTATGGGCAGCCTCGCCGGTGGCGAGTACCTTCAAGCCTCGGATGCCCAGATTCTGTGCAAAATCGAGATCGGTTTGTCGATCGCCGATCATGGCGCTATGCACGAGATCGACGGCGTTGTCGCGCACCCATTGATCAACGAGCTTGGTCGAGGGCTTGCGACAATCGCAGCCATCCGCCGGTTTGTGTGGGCAGACGAAGATCGCCTCGAAGGTGATGCCTTGACTCGCGAAGGCGTCGAGGATGAATCGTTGCGGGCGCTCGAAGTGCTCTGTCGGGAAGGACTCCGTACCAAGGCCATCCTGGTTGGTGATCATGGCAAGCCGAAACCCGTTGGCCTGCAATTCATTGAGTGCGGCGAATACACCGGGTAGGAACCGGATCTTCTCGAGCGAGTCGACCTGTTCATCGGGTGGCTCTTCTACCAAGGTTCCGTCTCGATCGACGAACAAGACCTTCATGACAGACTCCGAATGATGCGATCGTTTTGCTCTGGCGTGCCGATAGTGATTCGGATCGCCTCACCAAGGCCGCTCTTGCCACGAAAATCGCGAACGATCAGCCCCACTTCAGCCAAGCGATCGAGCACGACTTTACCGTCGCGAGCCTCGACCAGCAGAAAGTTCGCCTCGCTAGGCCAGATGCGTGTCAATAGCGGGCTTTCCGATAAAGCGGCTTGCAGTCGCTGGCGCTCGCGCAGCAATAAATCGATCCGTTCGCGAGTGACGGCGAGCGCCGGTTCTTGCATGGCGATCGTGCCTAAGCGCGCACTGTCGCAGGGCAGCGCATAGGGCGGAATGATCTTGCGAAGAAGTTGAATCACGGCGCGATGTGCGATCGCAGCCCCGAGTCGCGAGCCGGCGAGTCCATGTGCTTTGGAGAGCGTTCTGAGTACCACGAGGTGCGGGTACTGCGCGAGTGACGCGATCCATGAAGGTTGTGCGGTGAACTCGGCGTACGCCTCATCGACGATCACGACGGATCGCCCACGCGCCGCCTCGATGACCCGCTGTATGTCGGACCGCTCGAGACTATTACCCGTCGGGTTGTTCGGCGAGCACAGCCAAATCAACTTCGGCGGGTTCGAACTCTCCGATCGGAGAGCCGCCAGGATTGCCGGGACGTCGAGTTGGAAGTTCTCTCGCAACGGAATCGAGACGGTGCGAGCGCCCTGAATGGACGCAGCGACGGCGTACATGCCGAAGGTGGGCGGACAGACGAGGACCGAATCTTCTCCCGCGCGACAAAAAGCGCGGGTCAAAAGGTCGATGCCTTCATCGCTACCGCGGCCAACCAAAACTTGGTCCGGCGCGACACCATAGTAGGCAGCCATCGCAGCGACCAGATCGGCCGGCTGAGGCTCCGGATAATGGTGACGCGCGACGCCGTCATTGGACGAGAGCGGCGGCCACGGCAACTCGTTGGCATGCAGACGCTCGAGCTCCGGTCGCCACTGCGCGTGTTCGTACGCCTTGAGCGAGCGAATATCGTCTCGCGCGAGTGAGAGCACGCCATCGATCTCGTTCGTATTCATAGCGCCGCCAAACGCAGATCGACCGCCAGCGCGTGCGCATCGAGACCCTCGATACCAGCCAGAACGCTGGCCGTTGGTCCGAGGTCCCGCAGTCCCTCGGGCGTCAGTTCCTGCACGGTGATGCGCTTGAGGAAATCGTGAACCGACAGGCCGCTGTACGCGCGGGCATAACCATAGGTCGGCAGAACGTGATTGGTACCGGAGCAGTAATCACCCATCGGCTCCGGACTCCAGGCACCCAAGAACACCGAACCTGCAGAGGTGATGGCGGACAAGTACTGACGAGCGTCGCGTAGCTGCAGGATCAGGTGCTCCGGCGCGTAGTCGTTCGAGATGCGCAGTGCTGTCACGAGGTCGCTCACCACGATCAAGCGGCTACGCTGCAAAGACTGCTCGAGAATATCGCGACGCGAGAGCTTCGGAAGCTGCGCCAGCGCGTTCGTACGGACCGCATCAGCTAATGCTTTGGATGTGGTCAGCAGAATCGCCTGCGACAACGGATCGTGCTCTGCTTGTGCGAGCAGATCTGCGGCGACGAACGCGGGATTTGCCGCCTCGTCCGCGATGACCAGCACCTCGGAAGGGCCTGCGGGCAGATCGAGCGCCGCGCCAGCGGCATCCTCTGCGACGATCTGCTTGGCCGCCGTGACCCACGCCGAACCGGGACCCACGATCTTGTCGACCTTGGGGATGGTCTCGGTGCCGTACGCCATCGCGGCGATGGCTTGTGCACCGCCTGCGGCGAACACCTCGGTGATTCCGAGTAGGCGTGCGGTCGCGAGTATCGAACGGTGTATCGGCTTACCACGAGCGGCCGGAGTGCACAGTACTCGGCGCGGACAACCGGCAAGCTCCGCCGGTACGGCCGACATGATCAAGGCGGAGGGGAGAGGAGCTGAGCCACCCGGCACGTAGAGGCCCACGGAGTCGATCGGGCGGGTGATGCGCTCGCATCGCACGCCCGGTGATGTTTCGACCGATAGCGGCGCGGGCACTTGAGCTGTGTGGAAACGTCGTACGTTACCGATCGCCCGTTCCAGTGCCTGTCGCTCGATCGACGCCAGTGACCCTAACGCGGCATCGAGATCTTCGAGCGGCACGCGCAGTGATTCCGGTTCGCCACCATCGAATCGTCGCGCATAGTCGAGCACAGCCTGATCGCCTTCGGCTCGCACTCGGGCGACCGTCTCACGGACCAGAGCGACCAGCTGTTCCCGCTCGGCGACTGCCGGACGGGACAGGGCTTGGCGCCGTGCGTCTTCATCGAGCGCGCTGTAATCGAGTATCGGCAACATCATGC
>JALRHE010000438.1 GCA_023253235.1 Steroidobacteraceae bacterium | reverse complement strand
CCATGTGCAGCGTGCCGGTGACGTTGGGCGGCGGAATGACGATGCAGTAGCCAACCCCGTCGCCCGCGGGGGCGAAGAGGCCCGATGATTCCCATCGCTCGTAGATCCGCCGTTCGATATCGAGCGGTGAGTAGGACTTGTCCATCGGGAGCGGTTAGCGGCTAGCGCGTCGCAGCAAGAAGTCCGACAGCAATGCGACCGGTCGGCCAGTGCTGCCCTTCGCCGCTCCGCCGACATAGGTGGAGCCTGCGATGTCCATGTGAGCCCAGCGCAGACCCTCGGTGAACTTGCCGAGGAAGGCCGCGGCGGTGATTGCACCGCCATCGCGTCCCGCCACGTTAGCCATGTCGGCGAAGTTACTACGCAGCTGCTCACCGTATTCGTCGGTGAGCGGCATCTGCCAAGCACGATCGTCGGCGCGTACGCCGGATTCGACCAGCTCGGCGGCGAGCTGGTCGTCGTTGGTCATTACGCCGGTGTGGTGATGACCGAGCGCGATGACACAAGCGCCGGTGAGGGTCGCGATATCGATGACCGCTTGCGGCTTGTAGCGGCGCGAATAGTGCAGAGCGTCACAGAGGATCAATCGACCCTCCGCATCCGTGTTGAGGATCTCGACGGTGAGGCCGGCGGCGCTCGTGACGATATCGCCTGGCTTGATCGCTCTGCCGCTCGGCATGTTCTCGCAGGTGGGGACTAAGCCGACGACATTCAGATTGAGACCGAGCTCGGCAACGACGGACATCATGCCGATGACCGTCGCGGCGCCGGACATGTCGAATTTCATCTCGTCCATCGCGCCCGGATCTTTGAGCGAGATGCCGCCCGTATCGAAGGTGATGCCTTTACCGACCAGGACCACCGGCGCGCGCGCCGCACGGGGTGCTTTGTACTCGATCACGATGAATTTGGGTGGCTCGTCGCTGCCGCGAGTGACGGCGAGGAAACAGCCCATCTTTTCGGCGCGGATCTCGGCCTCATCGAGGACGCGAACTTTGATCCGGTCGTGACGGCCGGCCAACGCCACCGCCTGCTCGGCGAGATAGGTTGGGGTGCAGACGTTACCCGGCAAGTTAGCCAGATCGCGCATCAGTTTGGCGCCATTTGCCGATGCCAAGCCGTGCACGATGCCGCGCCTCGCGGCTGCAGCCGACGTGGCACGGACGCCAGCGAGCTTGATGGCTTCGAGTGCGGGCGGAGGCGCCTTTTTCCCCGATTTCAAATCGTTGACGCGATACAGCGCTGCGCTAGCGGCCTCTACGGCAGAACGGGTGTAGAGATAGTCGTCGAGCTCGCGCGTGGCGGGGCGGGTCAGTGCGATCGCCGCGGAACGCACCCGAGTTTTCGCCAATGCCGCTACCGCGCTCGTGAGTGCCTTGCGCCAACCGCGGCGTGAGACCTCCAGCTTGCCTTGGCCTACCAACAGGACGCGCGAGCATTTGAGACCGCGAAAGGCGGGCAGCAGTAATGTCTCACCCAGTCGTCCGGCGAAATCACCGTGCGCTAGGAAGCGCATCAGAGCGCCACCGCTCTTGCGATCCACCGCGACGCCGAGGGGCGAGAGAGCGCCCGAGTCGTGTACGCCGACGACCAGGCAGTCGACGGTGGTTTGGGCGGGGTTGCTGGTGAGAATGTCGAACTTCATCGTGAGATCTCCAAGTCCGTTGTGGGTAGGTGCAGCCGTGCACCACGAACCCTTGCAAGTGACGTAACATTCTAGCGTTTTTCCGCGGGGCCTGATCGTGATCCCGACGCTATCGCGTTACATTCTTCGAGAGACTGTGGGCAGTTGGCTGGCCGTGACGGCCGTGCTGACGGTCATCCTGCTCACCAATCAACTCGGGACGGTTCTGGCCCGCGCAGCCGAGCAGGGCTTTCCGCCGCAGGTGGTCCTAACGCTCGTCGCACTCGGCACTGCCCAGAACATCGCCGTGTTGCTGCCGATCGGCCTTTTGCTCGGTGTGATGCTCGCGCTCGGCCGCCTGTACCACGATAGCGAAATGACAGCGATGCAGGCGTGCGGTGTCGGAGGACGGCACACGTGGCTGCCGGTGTTCCTGATCGCGCTGGTGTGCGCGGCCGCGGTCGGTGTTTTGACGTCGATCGTCGGGCCGATGGCCGTTTCGAAGACCCAGCAGGTCCGCAGCGAGGCCTTGCGTGACGGAGAGTTCTCGCCGATCACCGCGGGACGTTTCCGCAGCTTCGGTGGCGGATCGATCGTGCTCTATGCCGAGACACTCGATTCCAACGGCATACTTGGTAACGTTTTTATCCAGCGCAATAGCGACGGTCGTCAGGAGATCGTGCTGGCGGATCGCGGTCAACACACCGTCTCGTCAGACGGTCGTTTGCATGTGTTGACTCTGTATTCGGGTGAGCGCATCGAGGGTGTACCGGGTTCCGCGGAGCTGCGTCGCGTCCGCTTCGAGCAAAGCGTTATCCCCGTCAAGGTTCCGGATGCGTTATTGGCACCACCGCGACTGGAAGCTCAACCGACGGCAAAGCTGATGGCGTCGAGTGATCTGGCGGCGATCGCGGAATGGCAATGGCGTTTGGCCGCGCCCGTGATGGTCTTGGTGCTCGCGATGCTCGCCGTGCCACTGGCGCGATTGCGGCCGCGACAGGGTCGGTATGCGCGGATTTGGCTCGGGGTCGTGCTTTATTTCGTTTACTTCAGCTTGATCTCGGCCGCACGCGTGTGGATCGAGAAGGGTGT
>JALRHE010000412.1 GCA_023253235.1 Steroidobacteraceae bacterium | reverse complement strand
ACGTCATCCACGTGACGTTTGAAGATCTCGAAAGGCAGCACACCGAGAGAACCACGCAAACCATCCGCCATCGTCGGCGGCGATCCGCTCATACCCACGCGAATGCCCGTGTGAAAGGATCGCGCAGCATCGTCGGCTTCTTTGGGCTCCACGCCGATCACACGACAGCTCGGAACCAAGCCACGCGTGGCCAGAGCCGTTCCCGACAACAAACCACCACCACCCACCGGCGTCGAAATCACGTCGATCGAGGGATGTGTGCTCAATAGTTCGAGTGCAGCCGTACCCTGACCCGCGATCACCCGTGCGTCGTCGAAGGGATGCACGACAGCGGCACCGGTCTGCGCCACGATCTCTGCGAGGGCTGCCTCGCGAGGCGCGAGACCCGGTTCGCAATGACGCAAGGTCGCTCCTTCGGCGGTGATGTTGGCGAGCTTGACGGGCGATGCGTCGTTCGGCGTAACGACGAAGCAGCGCCAACCGAGCTCACGCGCTGCACGCGCGAGAGCGGCACCATGATTGCCCGAGGAATGCGTCGCCACGATGCGAGAACTGGACGCATCCGCCACTGCGGCCGCCTCGAGTTGTAATAGCGTATTGAGCGCGCCGCGGAACTTGAATGCGCCGATATGCTGAAGATTCTCGCATTTGAGCAGCACCTTGCGCCCGACTCGCGCGTCGAATCGTTCGGAGGACATCACCGGGGTATGGATCACCCGTCCTTCCAAGCGCCCTGCCGCAGCGACCACATCGGCAAACACCGGCAACATCAACAAGCTCCTCTCATTCCCGGGACGAATAGGTGCTCACGATAATAGGCGAGCTCGCGCACCGACTCGCGAATGTCATCGAGCGCCAGGTGCGTGCCCTCTTTGCTGAACGCAGCGGCAACGTCGGGAGCCCATCGTTTGGCCAATTCCTTGAGCGTGCTCACATCGAGATTGCGGTAATGAAAGAACGCCTCTAGCTGCGGCATCAGTCGCGCCATGAAACGGCGATCCTGGCAGATGCTGTTGCCACACATCGGCGACGCACCCGCCTCGACGTGCTGCGCTAAAAACTCGAGCGTGCCGCGTTCGGCCTCAGCGGTGCTTGTACGACTGGCTCGCACGCGGGAGAGCAAACCCGACGATCCGTGTTGCCGCTGGTTCCACTCATCCATTTTCGCCAGCGTCGCTTCGTCTTGATGAATGGCGTAGACCGGCCCCTCGGCGATCAATCGCAGGGAGGAATCGGTGACGAGCGTAGCGATCTCGATGATCGAGTCGGATTCCGGCTTCAAACCGGTCATCTCGAGATCGATCCAGATGAGGGCATCGCGACTGGGCATGAGTGAGACCTCGCAGCACGGAGCGCTGTTTTGATTGTGGTTCAGTCTAGCAGAGGCTACATTCCCGGCCTTGCCGCGGACGGCCAGAAGAGCGCTCTGTTTGGAATTCGAAGCACAAGTCATCGCTGCCTATGGTCGACATCTGCTCGTGCGAGACGCCGATGGGGTCAGCCACGAGGCACGCCCTTTCGGTCGCCGTGTGCAAGCGGTATGCGGCGACCGAGTGCTGTGCGAGCGCGACGCCCATCACGGTGAAATCCACGTGAAGAGCGTCCTGCCGCGACGCAGCACGCTGGCCCGCGCAACCTTACGCGGCACCGCCGAAGCGATCGTGGCCAATCTCGATCTGCTCGTGACGGTCTTCGCACCCCTGCCAAAGCCCGATCCTTTCATCATCGACCGATACCTCTGCGCAGCAAGCTCAGCAGGCATGTCCGCTTTGGTGCTGCTCAACAAGGCAGATCTCATCGATGCCACCGACCCCAGCGTCGCCGAATGGCAGACCTGGCTCGCCGCCTATCGTGCGGCAGGCTACGAGACACTCGTCGTGAGCAGTCAATCGCGTCAGCACCTCGAGGCACTGCGCGCACTACTGGCCCATCGCACCAGCGCGTTCGTCGGGCAATCCGGTGTCGGCAAGTCTTCACTGATTGCCGCGCTCGCGCCTGAAACCGACATCGCAACGGGCGCACTCGACAAAACGGAAGAAGGTAGGCACACCACGACGGCCTCTCGCCTGTTCGACTTGCCCGAGGGTGGCGCACTCATCGACTCACCCGGCGTGCGCGACTACGCCCCGGCGATCGATGGTCTCGAGCCGCATAGCCTGGGCTTTCCGGAAGTGGATCAACTCGCGACCGGATGCAAGTTCCTGGACTGTCGTCACTTACGCGAACCCGGCTGTGCCGTGCGACTCGCGGCAGAGGAGCAGCGACTCGATGCGCGACGTTACGAGAGTTATCGACGACTGCGCCGCATTCGCGACGAGTTGATCGAGGCACAAGGACCCTGCAAGCGCAGCTAAATCGGTGCAGCGGCGGCTGCAGTGAACACTAGAGTAACGACTGTCGCCCTGCCAACGCATGCGCGAGCGTGCCACCGTCGATGTATTCGAGCTCGCCGCCGATCGGTACGCCATGCGCGATTCGCGTGGCTTTCAAGCCCCTCTGTCGCACGAGCTCCGAGAGAAAATGCGCAGTCGCCTCGCCCTCGACCGTTGGGTTGGTCGCGAGGATGACCTCTGCGACCTCACCCTCTTCCAGACTCGTCTCGAACTCCCGGATACCGAGCTGCTCGGGTCCGATACCATCGAGTGGCGACAAATGTCCCATCAAGACGAAATAGCGTCCGCGATAGCCACCGGACTGCTCGATGGCAACGACGTCTGCCGGTGATTCGACAACACACATCAAACTGGCATCGCGCTGTGGCGTGCTGCAGATGAAGCAGAGCTCCGACTCGGTCAGCATGCGACAGCGCTGACATCGACCCACCTTCTCAAGCGCGGCCTCGAGCGATGCCGTCAACGCCCGCGCGCCATCGCGCCCATCCTGCAGCAGATGAAATGCCATTCGTTGCGCGCTCTTCGGGCCCACACCGGGCAGGACCCGCAAAGCATCAATCAAGCGCGCGAGCGCCGGCGTGTGTTTCATCGAAATCTTAGAACGGCAGCTTCATGCCAGGCGGCAAGCGCAACCCCGACATCAGCGAAGACATGCGCTGCTGCGACTCGCTCTCGACACGCCGAACGGCATCGTTGATGGCAGCAGCCACCAGATCTTCGAGCATCTCACGATCTTCGCCGATGACCGCAGGCTCGATCTGCACACGCTTCACTTCATGCTTGCCCGTCATGGTGACTTTCACCATGCCTGCACCCGATTCACCCGTGACCTCGAGTTGCGCGATCTCTTCCTGCGCTTTCTGCATGTTGCGCTGCAGCGCCTCAGCCTGCTTCATCATATTGCCGAAATTCGCCATCTCGTCGTCCTCAGTTGGGTTTCACCGAATCCGTTTTGATCGTCGCTCCGAAACGCTCTTTGAAGCCCCGCACAGTCGGGTCTTCATCGATTGATCGACGCGCTGATGACAAAGTCGCCTCGACTTCGCGCTGCTCGGCGCGCGCCGGCGTTTCCACCGTCGACTGCGCAAGCTCGACCTCGACTTTCACGTTCTCGCCGAGATGCTTCGCGAGCGCCTGCGACAGCTTGTCGACCAGCGCTGACGTCTTGAGCAAGCTCTGCGCAGGATCGAGCGCGAGACGGACCACGCCGCCTTCTCTGCCGATCAAAGCGCAATGCGCTGCAAGCTGTCGAGCTGCCCCGCCGAGCTCGAGTGCAGCCAAGGTCTCTGGCCACGAACCTAATTCGCCACGCGCCGCCGGCGCCGCGGCCGTAACACCACCCGAAGTGGCAGAACGAGCGGCAGATCGTGTTGAGGTTGAGCTGACACCGGCACTGACGCCCGCACCACCGCCCGCAGGCGTTACGCCACGCCCACCCTCGCCCGACACCGGACGGAACGCGAGGATGCGCAGCAAGGTCATCTCGAAGCCGCTGCGCGGATCGGGTGCCCAAGCTAAATCACGCCGTCCCAGGATCACGGTCTGGTAATGCAGTTGCACGTCTTCCGGTGGAATGGCCGCCGCCAGCTCCGCTAGCAAACTTTCGGGATGCAGTTCGTCACCCTCGTAGGCTGGCAACGCCTGCTTCATCGCCACCTGCACGAGCAGACTCGCGATTTCATCGAGCATGTCGGCGTAATCCGGCGCCCACTCCTCGAGCGAGCGAGCAAAGGCGAGAACGGCCTGCGCATCGCCGCTGGCGATCAGCTTCAACAGCTGCTCCACTTGCTTGCGATCGACGGTGGCCAGCATGGCGCGAGCGGCCTCTTCGGTAGCGCGACCACCACCGAAAGCGAGCAACTGGTCGAGCAGCGACAATCCATCTCGCATGCTGCCATCGGCCGCCTCGGCAAGCAGCCGAATACCGGGCGCCTCGTAACCGAGATTCTCGGCGTCGAGGATGAACTTCATACGCTGCGCGATCAAAGAAACCGGCAAGCGTTTCAGATTGAACTGCAGGCAGCGTGACAATACGGTCACCGGCAGCTTCTGCGGATCTGTGGTCGCGAGCAGAAATTTGACGTGCGGCGGTGGCTCCTCGAGCGTCTTCAACAGGGCGTTGAAGGAGTTGTTCGAGAGCATGTGCACTTCGTCGATGAGATAGACCTTGTACCGCCCACGCGTCGGCGCGTACTGCACGTTTTCAAGGAGTTCGCGCGTATCTTC
>JALRHE010000402.1 GCA_023253235.1 Steroidobacteraceae bacterium | reverse complement strand
CGAGACGATCGCGCTATCGATGGCTTCCACCCGGCTCACCTGCATACGCTTACCGCCGAGCCAAGCCCCTTCGCCGCGCTCGGCCCAGGCGAGCTCGCAGTACGCGGGCGCAGAAGACACTCCGAGCACCATGCGACCTTCATGCATCAGCGCGATCTGGGTCGAGAAAAACGGGCACTCCCGCACGAAAGACTTCGTGCCGTCGATCGGATCGACGAGCCACACTCGATCGGCACCCATGGCGTGCTGACCGGTTTCCTCGCCGAAGAATCCGTAACTCGGGAATCGCGCCGACAACACGGCACGGATCGCCTCCTCGGCGCGCACATCCGCCTCGGTCACCGGTGATTTGTCGGCCTTGGTCACGACCGTGAGATTGCGTTGGTACAACTCGCGGATGACGACCGCAGCCGCTTCGGCAGCTTCGAGCGCAGCTTTCAACTCGGCGGATGGCATGAAAACGTCCTCGGCAACGACGATGCAGATGGTATCTTAAACGGCATGGGAAACCGCTTGAGCAAGATCTACACGAAGACCGGCGATGACGGCACGACGGGCCTCGGTGACGGCACGCGCGTCGCCAAGGACCATGCCCGCGTCGAGGCTTACGGTACGGTCGACGAGGCGAACAGCACCATCGGAATGATACTGGCGGTACCCCACTTGCCGGCGGATATCCATGAATGTCTGACCGGTGTTCAGCACGATCTGTTCGACCTCGGCGGCGAACTGTGCATCCCCGGTATGCGTCTGATCGAAGCGCAGCACACCGAACGTCTCGAAGAGAAACTCGATGCGTTCAACGAGCCGTTACCACCGCTCAAAGATTTCATCCTGCCCGGTGGCGGCCCTGCCGCAGCCGCATGCCATCTCGCCCGCACGATCGTGCGTCGCGCCGAGCGGCGAGTTTGGAGCTTGGCGACGCTTAGCCCGGAGCTCAGCCCGGAACCGGCTCGCTACCTCAATCGGCTGTCGGATCTGCTCTTCGTGATCGCCCGAGTCCTCGCGCGCCATGAGAATGGCGCCGAGGTCATCTGGAAACGTAATCGCGGCGCAGGCTAATCAACTCGGTGCCGCGAGCGAGCGCTCGTCCACCTCGCTCTTGATCTGCGTGCCGACCACGAGTGACACGAACAGGCAGCAGGCCAACATAATGAAGGCGATCTGATAGCTGCCGTAGATATCGAACAGCACGCCGGTCACCCAACTGCCAAGACCCACGCCGACCGACTCCATCAAGCTGATGGCACCGTTGATACGACCGATCTCGCGCAAACCGAAATTGTTGACGGCGAGCATGTTGTAGAGCGTGAACAATCCGCCCCAACCCAGACCGATCACGACAGCCGAGATCACGACCCATTCACGCTTCATGGTGGCAAGGCCGATGAGGCCCGCCAGCATGATGACGAGGCAGCCCATGAAAACCTTGTGGCGGTCGATGTAGTCGGCAAGCCAACCATTGGCGAGCTTGGCCACCATGGCGACGACGCTGAATAACCCCAGCAAAGGGCCAGCCTCCTTCAATGGCATGCCAAAGCCTTTATTGAGGTGCAACACGAAGTGCTGCACAAAGCTGAAGATCGCGTAGTAGGCGAGAAATCCGGAGATGCCGATCGCCCAA
>JALRHE010000378.1 GCA_023253235.1 Steroidobacteraceae bacterium | reverse complement strand
GCAGCCAAAGCCGCCTCGCGTATTTCACGTACACGATTCTCAAAGCGATCGTCTATCACCTTGTCACCTGCGCCGAGGATCACCCCACCGCGCGCGACCAAAGGATCTGACTGCAAGCGAATGTGCGCCGGGCGCTCGTTGGCACGCTCAAGCAGAGCCACATCCTCCGGATGCAAGCGCGCCAAAATAGTCTGGCCTTCACCGAGGCTCGAATCGAGCGCGTCATCCAGCGAAGCCTGAACGACTTGAAGATAACGCGCGAGTCCCTCTTCGCTCTGCAGATTTTGCCTGGCGATCTGGGCGCCGATATCGAGACTTGCTCGCGCAAGCGGTACCACCATCTCTCGCTCAAGCGCCGCCTGTCTTTCGGCCAGCTCTCGCGCTGCCGCATCGAGCGCCAATATCGCTGCGTCGAGGGCTGATGCCATCTCGGCAAGTGCCGCGTTGCGACCGCGTTGTTCAGCCTCAGCGATCTTGGCTTCGATTTCTTCTTCACTGGGGCCGGAGCCGATCGGCATCAGATCGACAAGTTCTTCCGTCGAAGAGGAGTCGATTGATTCGATCAACAAATCGGGGACATCGTCCGCAGGCGTGATAATCGCCATATCGTCGGCGAACTGCGCGGGTGCCGCCATTTGCTTGGCATGCTCGCGCAACAAAAAGCCGGCACGTCGAATGGCGAAATGCCGCGCAGCGAAGGAAGCCGAACCGTCGTTATCCCGTCGTCGCAAAGTCTCGGAGGCGACGAACGGCGTTGCCGCCTTGAACATGTCGCTTCGTCCTTACACGTAGTCGGCGCCGCGACCGGAGAGCATCATCTCGCCGGCATCGGAGAGTCGACGCGCTGTACGCAGAATCTGCTTTTGCGCCTCTTCCACTTCCGACAGACGCAACGGACCGCGACCTTCCATTTCGTCGACGAACATGTCTCGAGCACGCGCCGACATATTCGAGAGGAACTTGTCCTTGACGAGATCGTCGGCACCCTTGAGAGCCACCATCAGTTGCTCGCTCGGCACATTGCGCATGAGCGTCTGGATACTGCGATTGTCGCAACCCGAGAGGTTCTCGAAGGCGAACATATTGTCCTGAATACGCTGCGCGAGGTCGGCATCTTTCTCGCCGAGACGCTTCATCATTGACTGCTCGATATCCGTCTTGACGTAGTTCATGATCTTGGCGGCCGCTTTCACGCCACCCACACTCGAGGACTTCAACGACGAGTTCGAGGAGAACTGCTGTTTCATGATCGCTTCTAGCTCGGCCATCGCCGTTGGCTGAATCGTTTCAAGCGATGCGACACGCGAGAGCACCTCTGGACGCAAGGTCTCAGGGAGAAACCGCATGACATCCGCCGCGACGTCATAATCGAGAAACGAGAGAACGATGGCGATGATCTGCGGATGTTCGGCAGCGATCATTTCGGCGATCGATCGGGCATCCATCCACTGCAACACCTCGAGGCCGCGATTCGCCGAGGCCGGCATGATTCGACTGAGCACGCTGCTCGCCTTGTCTTCGCCGATCGCAGCGCGCAACACATTCTCAAGATAATCGATGCCGCCGCCGATATTCGTTTGCTTCTTGATGGTCGCGATAAAACCATCGAGCACCGCGCTGACCGCCTCCTGAGAAAGGTCGGCGACCGAGAGCATGGCAGCACTCAAGTGCTGTACTTCTTTGGGCGCCAGATGACGGATCACACTTGCCGCCTCTTCTTCACCCAGGAGCATGAGCATGACTGCCGCACGCTGCGTGTTGGAGAGGGCCGCAACCTCCGCCGCCACCTGTTCCGGATCTGGCCCCTCGGGAGCCGTCGCCAATGCCATTGCTTCAGCCATGATCGTCTCCGCGTCAGCTCAGGTCGCGAGTGATGAGGTTCTTGAGTACCAGCGCTACGCGCTTGGCATCCTGCTCCACCATCATGCGAACGACGGTGACCTTGTCGTCGTAACTGTTGGCGGTATCGAGCATTTCAGCGGAGATGCCTGCCTTCTTCTTCGGTTTGAGCCGCGCCTTAAGCCGGGATTTGAACTCCTCCATCGACTCGCCTTCGCGCATCTCGATGGTTTCGGTCTCGGAAGATTCAACTCCGCCAGCAGCACCGGCAAGCTCCGCAGCAGCCCCGGATGACACCACCAACGCCTCTGCTGACAACTCACCGCTCGCAATCAGCGCAGCCTTCATCTCATCCGGCGACATTTGTGTAGCCATCGGCGGCGGCGGAATGTACGTGACGCGATTGATGATTGGTCGAACCACGAGGAAACCCACCAGAGCGATCGCCAAGGCAACCAGGAGATACTTGGCGACATCAAGATACTGCGGCTGCTGCCATACCGGAAGCGGCGTTACCGGCGCAGGCGGCTCGAAGCTAGTGCTAATGATGTTCACTACGTCGCCGCGATTGACGTTGTAACCCACTGCTCCCTGAACAAGCGAGGTCAAACGAGCGATCTCTTGCGCCGGCAAGGGACGACGAGCCGCAGGCGTCGTCGCACCGGGCGCAGTGATCGCATCGTTGATCGCGACAGCGACCGTCAGTCGACGCATACGCGGAGCCGGATCGACGACATACTGTACGGAACGATCCATCTCGTAATTTTTTGCTTCACTGCGCTCCTGCCCACGGATGACCGGCTCGCTAGCATTCGGCGCGGACTCAGCCGGCACGGTGGCATCGGGCGTTGCAGTCACAGGCGGCGGCGGCTCGTTGGACAGCGAGCCCGGGACACCCTCGGACTTGGGCTCCGTCGTCGTCGACTCACGGAGCTGCTCAGAACGGACTTTCGTTCCCGTGCTGGTGGGATCGAAGTTCTCAACCGTTCGTTCGATCACGGAAAAATCGAGATCTGCGTTGACCTGGGCACGAACATTGTTGGCACCGAAAATCGGGCCCAGCAACTGCACCACTCGATCTGCGTAGTCCGCCTCCAAGCGTTGACGCAATTCCAGTTGCTTGGCGCTCAGATCCTTGGAGTCCGGCGTCTCGGTGAGTAAGCGTCCGAACTGGTCCACGACCGATACGTTCGCAGGGGTCATGTAAGGAATGCTGGATGACACCAAGTGCACGATCGCCTGCACTTGCCCCTCGCTGACCGCGCGGCCGTTATAGGGAGTGACGATCACCGACGCTTTCGGATCGGCACGATCACGCACGAAAGCACTTTGACGCGGCAGCGCGAGATGAACCCGCGCGTCCTGAACCGTATTGATGCGCCGAATACTCTGCGCCAGCTCTTCCTCGATGGACGCGTTGTAACGCGCTTGCTCCATGAACTGACTCGTGCCGAGCGGCATGTTTTCCTTCAAACCGGAATAGCCGGTCGTGGCCTCGCGCGGCAGTCCTGCTGCCGCCAACATGATGCGCGCCTCGTGGAATTCGCTCGCAGGCACCTGCAACGCTCCAGTGAGCGGATCGAGTGACACGTCGACACCGTTCTTGGTCAGCAACTGCTGCGCTTGCTCTTTATCGGCGTCAGCCATGCTGGGGTACAGCGAGCGAGGCGGCGATGCCGACATCGTCGCGTACACGACAACGGCCAGCAGAATCACCAAACCAATGCCGAGATAAGGCAATGCCGTACGCACCATCGGGCGTTGCAGAAAACCGCCAAGTCCACCTGCATCGGTGGTCGCAAGCGCAGTGCCGGCGGCACCATCACCGGAGTTCATCCGAGCGACATCACGCGACGTGGACACCGTAACGCCACCATCACCCAAGCCAGCACGAGCGGCATCGAGTCTGGGACCGAGAACATCTGCTTCGACGGTAGCCATGGATTACACCGACATGCTCATGATTTCTTTGTAGGATTCCAGGATCTTGTTGCGAACCTGGACAGTAGCTTCGAACGCGACCGAAGATTTCTGCATCGCGATCGCGACATCCGTCAACGAGACGTCATCGCCGCGAACGTAAGCAGTTTGTAATTCACGCGAGACACGCTGCTGCTCGTTCACGCGATCGAGAGCAAACTTCATCGTATCGGTGAAATTGACTTTCGGCTCACCCGAGGGCGGCATCAAGGGCGATGCGGGACCCCGCATCTCACCGGCTTCGATACTCGGCGGACGTACGGACTCGCGCATCTGACGCAATTGCTCCAACGCCTGCTTCATCGCAACCGACTGAATGCTCATGCGCCCACCATCATCAGACCGCTATCACGCAGACGAGCGAGCTTGTACCGAAGGGTTCTTTCGCTGATACCGAGCTTGGCGGCCGCGGCCATCTTGGTTGGCGTGTCACGTAGTGTCGCCATGATGAGCTCGGCTTCCTGCGAAATACGCCAATCGGCTAGAGATTCGGGAACGTCACTCGACTCTTCGTCAGGCGACGAGGGCTGATCACTCACCGGTAGCGCCATCGGAATGAAGTTGTTCTCTACCGGCAGACCCGTATCGAGACCGAGGTGCTCCGCGCGCAACAGCGAGCCATCGGCGATCACCATGGCTCGTTGAATCACGTTTTCGAGTTCGCGGACGTTGCCCGGCCAATCGTATGCGCGCAACGCGGCAATCGCCGAGTCGTCAAGCCGCATCGCGCCGGAGATATATTGGTGCTTGCTCACCATCGCACGGGCGAGCGGAATGATGTCACCCGGACGCTCACGCAGCGGCTTCAGTTGCAGCGGGAAAATGTTGAGTCGGTAATAGAGGTCTTCGCGGAAACGACCGGTCGCGACATCGCCCTTGAGATTGCGATTGGTAGCGGCGAGCAAACGGAACTGGGTTTTCTGTGGCTTCGTGGAGCCGAGCGGAGTGAACTCGCGCTCCTGCAGCACGCGCAGCAATTTCGCTTGCACGTTAGGCGGCAACTCACCGACCTCATCGAGAAACAGAGTGCCGCCGTCAGCCTGCTCGAAATAGCCGTGGAAGCGCTGCACAGCACCCGTGAAGGCGCCCTTCTCGTGACCGAACAGCAGGTCTTCCACCATCGACTCGGGCAAGCAGGCGCAGTTGAATGCGACGAAAGGACCCGTGCTTCGCAGCGACGTCTCGTGGATATACCGAGCGAGCACTTCTTTACCCGTGCCCGACGGCCCGCCGATCAGGACGGTCACGTCCGTGCGCGCCACGCGCGAGGCCAACGCGAGCAACTGCGCGGTGAACGGGTCGCCATAGACGACCGAACCGGCGGCTGCCTCGGCATGGACATTCGCGTTGTTCATGGACTCTGACACGACGGACACACGACACCTTCCCTGATCAGGTGTCAGATAGAAGCAACCTACGTGCCAGAGGATATTTAATTTAATTAAAACAACAGGTTAAGACCTAACCTGTCGAAGAAAACCACTACTGTCGGGTTACCGACAGGTCGTATTTTCGAAGACGCTCGATGAGCGTGGTGCGCGCCAATCCAAGCAGCTCAGCCGCGTGGGTGATGTTGCCCTCGGTGACTTTCATCGCCTCACGGATCCAGGCCGACTCGAAATCCGCGAGCATCTGCTTCAGATCAACCGTCGCGTTCGAGAGAGCGGGCGCAGCAGCGGCCGGCAACTCGGCGCTCCATCGCGCTGAGGACTCGCCGACTACGACATCGGCGACGAGCAGATCTGCGACGTCGGACACACAATCGGCTGCCGCATGCGCAGCCTCTTTTGCCGACGTCATATCCTCATCGCCTTGGAAGAGCTCGAGAATCGCAGCCTGCTCATCCGGCGAACTCGCACTCGAGACCGTGGAGGCGCCGCGCGGCAGCATCGATGACGGAATCGACTTCAGCGACAGCTCCTGCGATGGCCAAAACACCGTCAAACGCTCAACGAGGTTGAGCAACTCACGGCAGTTGCCCGGCCACGAGTACGAAGTCATCCACTCGCGCAGGTCTTCACTCGCTCGGATCGGCAGCTGACCCGGAGTCGCGCAACGCTT
>JALRHE010000319.1 GCA_023253235.1 Steroidobacteraceae bacterium | reverse complement strand
AGATCGAACGACGAGATGATTTTTCCCGAGGCACCGATCTTGATGCGTTGACGCAAGCCGATCGCAAAGAGCGTGTTGTGCACGAGACGCAAACCATCGCGCAGTGGCATACCGACGTGATCGGCAAACTCCGCAGGCGCCGCACCCGTACCGCCCTCTGCACCGTCGACAACGATGAAATCCGGCGTAATTCCCGTCTCGAGCATCGCCTTGGCTATTCCAAAGAATTCCGTCGGATGGCCGATGCAGAGCTTGAAGCCAACGGGTTTTCCGCCCGAGAGTTCGCGCAAACGCGCGACGAACTGCAGCAGCTCTTTAGGTGTACTGAATTCGGAATGACTGGCCGGCGAGATGCAATCCTGCCCCATCGGCACACCGCGCGTGGCGGCAATCTCCTCGCTGACCTTGGCCGCCGGCAACACACCACCGTGACCTGGCTTGGCGCCCTGCGAGAGTTTGATCTCGATCATCTTGACCTGGGGTGATGTCGCCTGCTCTTTAAATCGTTCGGGCGAGAAGCGACCCGCGGCGTCACGACAACCGAAATATCCAGAACCGATCTCCCAAATGAGATCGCCACCGGGCTCGCGATGATGCGGCGAGATCGAACCCTCACCGGTATCGTGTGCAAAACCACCGCGCTTGGCGCCGCCATTGAGCGCCAGAATCGCGTTTCGCGACAGCGAACCAAAACTCATCGCCGAAATGTTGAATACCGACAACGAGTACGGTTGACGACAATCGGGGCCACCCACTTCGATGCGGAAGGTGCTTGGGTCGGCGTGACGAGGCACCGTCGAATGGCAGAGCCAGTCGGATTCGCTGCTGTAGAGATCTTTGAGTGTGCCGAAGCCGCGCTTGTCGTTCTGTCGCTTGGCTCGCTGATAGACGAGCGCACGCTGGTTGCGTGAGAACGGGTGCTTGTCTTCATCGTCCTCGAGAAAATACTGGCGCATCTCGGGGCGGATGTACTCGAGCAAGAATCTCAAGTGCCCAAGCAACGGGTAGTTTCGCAAGACGGCGTGACGTCGTTGCGAGAAGTCGCGCAGACCCCACAAGAACAACAGCGCAAATACCGCCGCCAACCAAGGTGACCACAACAAGCTCACCAATGCCAATGGCGCCATGGCGAGCCATGGCCAAAAACGTACGTTCGTCATCCCCCACTCCTTCGTCTTTTTCTAATGTTTCTTCAATCGATCAATTCGGCATCGCGCAAACTCGCGATCATCGAACTCTTCAGCAGAAAATCCTTCGCGCGCTCGGGATCGGCGGCGATTCTCATGAGCTCCGCTTGACGATCCTTCGACTTGATCGCTTGTCGGTTCTTGATGGTTTGTTCCTGGACGAAACGCACGCAGACTCCGCGACGCTGACGATCGTAGCGGTCGAGCAAACTGTCATCGCCTTCGCCGGCATGAATCTGCATCAACTTCCCGGTGAGGTTCCACGCATCGTGGATGCCGCCGTTCATGCCCATACCACCAAGAGGGTTGTTGATATGCGCGGCATCGCCCGCGAGCAACACACGTCCACGCCGCCAAGTCTTGGCGACTCGTTGGTGCACGCGGTAGATCGTGCGATGCACGATCTCGTAATCCGTCTCGTGCGGCGCCATATGATGCAGGCGCTCCTGTATCCACTCGTCCGAG
>JALRHE010000210.1 GCA_023253235.1 Steroidobacteraceae bacterium | reverse complement strand
GTAGGCGTGGTCGCCCTTGAATTCGATGGTTGCGCTCTTGATACCCGCGACTTCGCCGCCGTTGGAGTCGACTACCTCGGCGGTGAAGCCGCGGTTGGCAGCCCACTTGAGGTACATACGCATCAGCATGTGCGCCCAGTCCTGCGCCTCGGTGCCACCGGCACCGGCTTGGATATCGAGATAGGAGTTGTGCGAGTCCATCTCGCCGCGGAACATGCGCTTGAGCTCGAGCTTGCGCACCTGCGCTTCGACCGAGGGCAGATCCCGCTCGACTTCGCGTGCGGTATCTTCGTCATCCTCGGCTTCGGCGAGTTCGAGCAGTTCGATGGAATCGGATACCGACCGGGTGGCCGCATCCATGGTGTCGATCTCGCCCGCGAGTCGCGAGCGTTCGCGACCGAGCTCCTGAGCTTTTTCGGGCTTCTGCCAGACGGCAGGATCTTCGAGTTCGCGAGAGACTTCTTCGAGACGTTCCTTCTTCAGGTCGTACTCAAAGAAACCCCCTTAAGGAACTAACACGTTCCTGAAGGTCGGCAAGGGAGCGCTTGATGAGGCCAAGTTCGATCATGCCGCTCATTCTAGCAGATGGTCGACCATCAGCTGCAGGCGACGTTCACCGCCCCACTCGTTGATATCGAGTCGATAGACGAGGTGAACCTGATCGGGCAGCACCGGTTTGCCCGAGGCGTCGAGTCGATCTGGCCTACCCTGCAACGCATTGAATGCGATCGCATCGAAGCGTCGCCCAGTATCGCCGAGTTCGACCCACATCTTGAGGTGGTTCTCGCCCACGATCCGTACGTTCCGTAACCGAAACGACTGATCGAACGACGGCTCCGGGAAGGCTTGCCCCCAGGGACCTGCCTCACGCAACACCTCGGCCGTCTTCAGCGAGATCTCATCGACCGCGAGTTCGCCATCCGAATCGATGCGATCTGCGAGGGAGCCAGCGGCTTGCCAACGGGTGACCTCGCGGTCGAACTCGGCTGCAAATTGATCGAGTTTGCCTTCATCGAGAGTGAGGCCCGCGGCCATCGCATGCCCCCCGAAACGCACGATGAGGCCGGGCGTTCGAGTCGAGATGGCCTCGAGCACATCGCGCACATGCACGCCGGCAACTGATCGGGCCGATCCGCGCAGACTGCCATCGCCGGCGCGCGCAAAGGCGATCACCGGACGACGTACACGCTCTTTCACGCGACCGGCGACAAGACCCACCACTCCCTGATGCCAGTCGGGATCAAAAAGGCACACACCACGACGATCATGCCCCGGTTCGCCGAGGCGACGCACTGCCGCCATGGCCTGCTCCTGCATGGCGCCTTCGATGCTTCGACGCTCGCGATTCAGCTCGTCGAGACGTTGTGCGATCTGCGTCGCCTCCTCCGCCGAATCCGTGAGCAGACAGCGAATCCCGATGCTCATGTCGTCGAGGCGTCCGGCGGCATTGATGCGCGGCCCGGCGACGAAGCCGAGGTCCGTCGCGATGATACTGCCGAGCGTCTTACCACCCGTTTCGAGCAGCGCACGAACGCCCGGCGTGCAGCGGCCAGCACGGATCCGCTGCAGACCCTGTGCAACCAACACGCGATTATTTTGATCGAGCGGGACGATGTCGGCGACGGTGCCGAGTGCGACCAAATCGAGCCATGTGGCAGGCGATGGCAACGCGCTGTCACCCAAGGCGCGATGGAGCGCGGCCATGACATAGAACGCGACGCCGACGCCAGCCAAGGAACGCGAACCGAAAGTCGCCCCGGCCAAATTCGGATTGACGATGACATTGGCCATCGGCAACTCGTGACCCGCCAAATGGTGGTCGGTCACGAGCACGTCGATACCACGCTCACGCGCCAACGACACACCGGCAATGCTCGAAATGCCGTTATCCACGGTGATGATCAGAGCGGGCTCGCGCTCGGCGGCGATCGCGACGATCTCGGGTGTCAGTCCGTAGCCGAACTCGAAGCGATTCGGTACGAGGAAATCGACCTCGGGATAACCCCAGGCGCGCAAGGCGCGTACGATCAGCGCCGAACTCGTCGCGCCGTCGGCATCGAAGTCGCCAACCACCAGGATGCGGCTGCGACGCTCGCGATGCTGCAGCAGCAATTGAACCGCGGACTCGATGCCCTCGAGAGTACCCACGGGTAGCAGTCGATCGAGACCCGTCGATAACTGCGCGGGATCGTCGATCCCGCGCGCGGCATACGCACGCGCGAGTACGGGTGGGAGATGTGCGAGGCGCTGCAGCGCAGCACTTGATGGCGCTCGACGAACGACGGTGAGTTTCACGCAGCCTCCGTCAACGCCGAGAGCGCATCGCGACGCGGACGCCACCAGCGCCAACGATCGCTCGGACGCACCGACACGGCTCGATCGGTGGCGATCAGCGTGAGCTTCGAGAGCTCACCGCTGCGGAGCGCCGCTGCCACTTGCGTGAAGAATTCAGCGCTCAGATCGAGCGGCTGACAGTCGATGCCGGCCAAACCACAACAGGCACGCGCCCAAGGATCTTGCGTGTGCACGCTCAATCCCGATACATCGACGACGGGTTGGTGATCGAGCGGAAAACCCGCTGCACTCACACCACCGCCCCACAACCACAACGATCGGATCGATGGCAGACCCGCTTGTTCGCGCCGACGATTGAGCGGCAGATCGTGCAACCACATGTCGATTTCCGTCATCAGTGCGCGCAACGTGGCAGCGCCCTCGCCTGCGGGCTGCGCGTCCGCCAAGCCCTGCGATGACAGCAACGCCGGATCGACCGTTTCGGCAGCGCAAGGACTCAATCCCGATAGCAGCAAGGAGCCGTCATCGAGCGGATGTAAGGCGAGGCCATCGCTGCCGAAGGTGCTTGCGAATTGCGCGGCCAGTTCTCGCGCTTCCTCGGCGGACAATCGCAACACACCGTCAGCCGGCAGATGCAGCGTCGTCAGGCCTGCGATCAAATGCAGCGGCGTCGCAAGCCAAGCATCGCTTGGCAACCCTTCGCGCGCCGCCACGACGCTTGCAGGACTCGCGAGCGCAACATCGTCGCGCCCTACGCCATGCGCGAAGGCGAAACGCCAACCGCCTTTGAGCAGGCGCGGTGTCGTGAAACGCCAGGTGCCCAATGCACTGACGGCATCGATATTCGAAAAAAGTCCGGGAAGTATGAGCACGAGTTCACGCACATCGCGTATGTTATCGAAGCATGAGACTGACCGTGACTTCGACTGGGGCCGTCAACCTCATCCGCAGTTATGCGGACGGGGCGCTATGCATCGGTGAACAGCGGTTCGATCGAGCCGTGATGGTGGGCTCCACGCTCCTCGATGGGAACATACCCGTACAAAGTCCGCTCGAATTACGTGAAGAGCACCTCGTCACACTCTTCGCGGAACCACCGGAACTCGTCTTGATCGGCTGGGCCGGAGGCCAATTCTTCCTGCCCGCGCAGCAACGCAGTTGGTTTCTCGAGCGGCGGATCGGCCTAGAGATGATGGAACTCGGTGCCGCCTGTCGCACCTACAACGTGCTGGTGCAAGACGAACGCCGCGTCATCGCCCTGCTGTTCCCGCGTCGCTGACGAGACCGCTCTGCAGCGGCACGAACGACACCGGACCTAGCATCTCGCGCTCGTAACCACCATCGCGCCGCGTGACACGCAGCAACACCTGCTTGCGATCATCACCAACCGGCATCACGAGACGTCCGCCCGGGGCGAGTTGTCGTAGCAGCGCTTCGGGAACCTCAGGCGGCGCAGCTGCCACGAGAATGCCATCGTAGGGCGCGTTTGCCCGCCAACCCTCGTAACCATCGCCGTGGCGAAGACGCACATGCGTTGCGCCCAATTCCTGCAATCGTTGCTGCGCTCGCAGATGCAGCGCTTCGATGCGTTCGATACTGTGCAAGCGCGGCACCAACGCCGCCAGAATCGCCGTCTGATAACCGCAACCGGTGCCAACCTCGAGCACGTTGTGCAAGGGCCCGGCTTCGAGCAACGCCTCGGTCATTCTCGCGACGATATAGGGCTGCGAAATCGTCTGCCCGAAACCAATGGGCAACGCGGTGTCCTCGTAGGCACGGCTTGCGAGCGCTTCGTCGATGAAGAGGTGACGCGGGGTCGAGCGAATGCACTCGAGGACCTGCGGATTGCGGATGCCCTGTTCGATGAGTCGCTGCACGAGTCGGTCGCGGGTGCGAGCCGAGGTCATGCCGATGCCGCTGAGACGCTGTTCGTTCATTCGCCGATGCCGGCCAACCAACGCTCCACCGTTGCGATCTCGCCATGGCGGGTCAGATCCACCTGCAGCGGTGTGATCGACACGTAGCCCTCGGCAACGGCATGAAAATCGGTGCCGGGACCATCATCCTGCCCTTCACCAGCCTGACCCACCCAGATGACCTCACGGCCGCGTGGATCGAGCGCGCGGGTGATCTTCTCAGCGCGATGGCGGTGCCCCAAGCGAGTGGCTCTAAAACCGCGCAGCTCCGAGTAAGGCCGATGCGGGATGTTGACGTTGAGAATCATGTTTCGATCGAGCGGCTTGGCCAGCAAGCGCTCCACTACGAGCCGCGCCACGCGCCCTGCAGCGGTGTAATCCATCTCACCCTGAGCCGGGCGGCGCAAGGAAAATGCCACGGTCGGCAAGCCCAGAAAGCGCCCCTCGATGGCGGCAGCAACCGTGCCGGAATACAGGACGTCATCGCCCAAGTTCTCGCCGTTGTTGATCCCCGAGACGACCATGTCGTGCTCGAAATCGAACAGCCCGGAAATCGCCAGGTGCACACAGTCGGTCGGCGTACCCGAGACGAAATAGGCCTGCGGCTCGTAATTTGTCACCCGCAGGGGTGCTTCGAGCGTCAAGGCATTACTCGCGCCGCTGTGGTTGCGCTCCGGAGCGACAACGGTGAGTTCGGCGAGACCTGTGAGGGATTGGCGCAGGGCGAGGATACCCGGCGCCCGGTACCCGTCGTCGTTGCTGACGAGAATCTTCATCGGGCGAGTTTGTTCTTGGAGACCTGTGGAGCTCGCCAATATACTGAATGCCCACGGTTGGAGGTAGCAGCAGGATGCGTAAGCCGCCAGAGGAAGACGTTCGCGCCTTTCGTGAGGCGGTTCGCGGTGCCAAACCGCTTCGCCATCAGCCGCGTGTTCGTCATCGCCCGAAGCCGCCACCACCGCGCGCGCGCTTTCGTCGTCTCGGCGAAGCGGAGGTGCTTGAGGACAGCCTCGTCCTCACACCGATCGATCTCGATGTGGAGTTCGGCGACGATCTCTCCTACCGGCGCGGCGGTGTACAAGATGCGGTGATGCGCCGCCTGCGACGGGGTTACTACCGCGTCGAAGCCGAGCTTGATCTGCACGGTCTCATCGTCGCGGAAGCCAAGCGGGAATTGCGCGACTTTCTGTCGCGGTGCATCGCACGCCAACAGCGCTGTGTACGCATCATCCACGGCAAAGGCTTAGGCTCAGGCCCGCGTGGTCCCGTGCTCAAGCAAGCGGTCAATGTGATTCTGCGGCGTGCGGAGAACGTCGTCGCGTTCTGCTCGGCGAACCAGCGCGATGGCGGCACCGGCGCCATCTACGTCTTGCTGCAAGGCTAACCTCCGACGCGCCGACGCGCCGGAGCAGTTCAGCGCAGCAGCTTCGCCATCTGTGCGCGAGTCTCCGCCGTAATCCAACCGTCTTTCATCAGCGAAGCCAGACTCTCGTTCGGATGCTCGATGATACGAACGAGATCCGCCCGTACCAGTGCGCGAGTCTTGCGATAAGTCTCGGGCGGCAGTGCCGCAATCTCTTGGCCGATCGCGATAGCGCGAGCGATCACCTGCTCCGGTTCGACCAATTCATCGACAAGACCGGCGGCGAGCGCTTCGTCGGCGGTGAGCATCGCCCCACGGGTCAGAAAATTCGCCGCTTTGGCGGTGCCGAGGATGCGTTCGTAACAACGGAAGATCGTCTCGCCGGGATACAAACCCACCTGCACCTCGTTGAGGCCGATGCGCGCGGCACCTTTGGCCATGATGCGATGATCACACAGGATGGCAATCACAGCCCCGCCCGCCGGACTGTGACCGGTGATCGCGGCGATCAACGGCAGCGAGGCTCGCGCGAGACGCAACTGCAACTGCGAGAAGGCCAGCACCAAGGTGCGAGCGGTCTCGGTGGGTCCCGTGATCTCACGCAGATCGAGACCCGCCGAGAACAACTTCGGATTGCCGGAAATCACGAGTGCACGCAACGAGGCACCCGCTGCCGCTTCCGTTTCGGCGAGCTCGATCGCCGCATCGAGCGCGCTGATCAATTCGGTATTCAGTGCGTTGACCGGTGCTCGCGCTAAGCGTAGTTCGCGCACGCTGCCGTGTTGGATGATCTCAAGCATCGTCGGACTCCCTGAAACCGGATGACCCCTCGCCGGGCACGATATCGATGAATTCACGCAGTACGGTGGTGGCGAAACTGCCCGAGCGCAAAGTGAAATTCAAGATCGGTGCACCGTCGTCACTCACGTTGACCGACAGTTCGCGCACCGCCACACGCAGCGGGCGTCGCGCCGCCGCGAGACGATCCGCGCGCAGCCACTCGAGAAACTCCGGATAACGCGCAGCGATCGCCGTTTCGAAATCCGCCATCTCACCCTCGATGCCACAACCGCCCTCACCCCACATCGGACCGGTCGGATGGATATCGAGCGTGTCGAGTCGCTCTTGCAAGGCGGCATCGAGTGCCTCGACGACGAAACTCGAATTACGGCCATCGAGATTCGCCCGCTCGCCGAGGTGCAAGCGGTTCCAGTTACCGACCGTGATTCGTTCCGCGAGTACCGCGTTGAAGATCAAACTGCGCGAGGCTGACCAGCGGAACATCGCATCGCGGGCATCGCCCGCTCGCAGATTGGCGAGATCTCGCCCGAAACGTTGTGGGCCAAAATAATTCGGCACGCCGGTACGTGCGACCTCGGTCGCCCGTGTTCGCAAGGCCTCGATATCGCCGTCGTAACCGCGCAACGTGATCGAAAATCGATTGGCCTCGAGAGCACCGCGCGGCAATTTGCGCGAGTGTGCATACGCCTCGATCACTTCGTAACCATCGCCCTGGACGCCAAGCCAATCGGCTGCTGGTCGACGGCGCGTCGGCACGGTGTACCACTGCGTGGTGACGGCATGCCGATCCTTCAGGCCGGCGTAACCGACGTCATGCGGGCGAACGCCGGCGCGAGTCGCGATTTCTTTGGCCACCCAGCCGGTGTTCGAGCCGCGCTTGCGTACGCGCAACAAGGCGTGCTCACCCTGACCTGAGGCCGTGAAGCCGAGCACTTCATCGACCACGAAATCTTCAGGCACTTCGCGGATGCGCGCACGACCCAAGGGCGCCGCAACCCGCGGCGGATTCAAAGCCAGTTCTTCCATGATTAATTTTGCTCGATGAGGACAGTAGCGAACGCCGCAAGACCCTCGGCGCGACCCAAAAAGCCGAGCTTCTCGGTCGTCGTCGCCTTGAGGTTCACGGCATCGGCAGGCAGCTGCAGCAAGCCTGCCACGGTGTCGCGAATTGCATCGCGATGAGGCGCGAGGCGCGGCGCCTCGCAACACAGGGTGAGATCAACATTGCTCACGCGATAGCCGCGATCCGCGAGCAAGCGCAGCGCGTGACGCACGAAGCCCTCGCTCGCCACCCCCTTCCACTGCGGATCAGTGTCGGGAAAATGCTGGCCGATATCGCCAAGACCTGCCGCGCCGAGTAAGGCATCGCACAAGGCGTGCAACAGCACATCGCCGTCGGAGTGCGCCTTCACACCCTGCGAGTGGGCGATGCGAACACCGCCCAACATCACGTGGTCACCCGGTCCGAAGGCGTGCACGTCGATGCCCGATCCCACTCGAATACTCATGACGACTCTCCTCTACTGCGCGCTTGCAAGATGCCTTCCACGAGCCGCAGATCCGCGAAGGTCGTCACTTTGATATTGGTCGACTCGCCACCGACGAGCAGCGGCTCGCTGCCTTGCCACTCCATCGCCTGCGCCTCGTCGGTCGGTTTGCGTCCCTCGGACTCTGCTTGTTGCAATGCCTGTAGCAAACCGCCCAAGCGAAACATTTGCGGAGTGAGTGCACGCCAGAGCCCTTCGCGCGGCACGGTGGCCTCGCTACGCGAGCGACCGCGCTTGAGCGTATCGGCCAATGGCACAGCGAGCAGTCCACCTGCTCGCAAGTCACCCGCGGGCGAGTCAGCCTCGGCATGTGCCACCACCGCATCGACGAGCGCTTTGATCTCGGCGTTCGAGATACAGGGTCGCGCCGCATCGTGCACGAGCACCCAATCGGCCGCTTGGGCACCGCGCGCCAGCAAGGCCTGCAGCGCCAAACGCACCGAATCCGCTCGCTCGGCGCCACCCGTCGTTTCGAGCACCGGGCGTGGCAGCGAGGCACGAACGCCAACCCAGTCGACGTCATCGGGTGCGATAGCCAGCATGACGCCTGCGCAGCGAGGATCGTCAAAGAAGGGCTGTAACGCCCAGGCGATCAAGGGTCGCCCTGCCACGGTCAAAAATTGTTTGGGGATCGTGCCACCGAGACGCTTGCCGCGTCCGGCTGCCGGCATCACAAGCCAGTAGCGCGGCGGCGTCACGGGCGAGGTCAACTCAGCGCTGAGCCGTGCGAGTTCGATCGGTCAGCTCACTGGCGGGCGGCGCCGTGATGACCTTGGGCACGACTTGATAGAAAGATTCGCTCGGACCAATCATGCCGAGCTCGCTGCGAGCCCGCTCCTCGATGGCAACGAGCCCGCCCTTGAGATCGGCGACTTCGGCAGCGAGTTGATCGTTCCGGCGTTTCAGCTCGGTGTTCGTAGTGCTCTGCTGCGCGACAGCCAACTTCAGGCGATGCACTTCACTGACGCCGTCCGCAGACAGCCAGATGCGGTACTGCAACAGTACCGTCAGTGCAACGAGCCCCCCTGCGAACACTCTGATCATTATGGATTTACAGATTAAACCTTGATTGGAGCAAAAGAAAGTCTTTCGCCTCAGAGTTTTACGGGGAAAGCCTCGCGCCCTGCGTAACGCACCTTGCCGCCGAGCTCCTCTTCGATGCGCAGCAGCTGGTTGTACTTGGCGATGCGATCGGATCGAGACATGGAACCGGTCTTGATCTGGGTCGCTGCGGTGGCAACGGCAATATCGGCAATTGTCGAATCCTCGGTTTCACCCGAGCGATGCGAGACGACCGCCGAGTATCCCGAGCTCGTAGCGAGTTCGATCGCTTCGAGCGTCTCAGTCAGGGTACCGATCTGGTTGACCTTGATGAGGATGGAGTTGGCGATGCCCTTGCGGATGCCATCGGCCAGAATTGCCGTATTGGTGACGAAAAGATCATCACCCACGAGCTGGCAGTCAGCGCCCAGCTCCTCGGTGAGCCCCGCCCAACCAGTCCAGTCACCCTCGGCCATGCCATCTTCGATAGTGATGATCGGATACTTGTCGACGAGCTTGCGCAGGTAGCGCGTGAACTGCGCCGCGGTGAAGCTGCGGCCCTCGCCGTGCAACTCGTAGCGGCCTTTCTTGAAGAACTCCGAACTCGCCACATCGAGGCCCAGGTAGATGTCCTTGCCCGGACGATAGCCGGCCTTTTCGATCGCCTGCAGCAGCAACTTCAGCGCCGCCTCGTTCGAGGCGAGGTTCGGTGCGAAACCGCCCTCATCGCCTACCGCCGTCGTCAGTTTCTTGCCCTTCAGAATGCCCTTCAAGGTGTGGAACACCTCTGCACCTTGCTGCAGCGCCTGGCTGAAGCTCTTGGCACCGACCGGCAGGATCATGAATTCCTGGATGTCGAGACTGTTGTCGGCGTGCGCACCACCGTTGATGAGATTCATCATCGGCACCGGCATCACTGGCTTGCGGCCGCGAGCAAGATAACGCCACAGGGACTGATCGGTATCCTCAGCCGCTGCATGCGCCACAGCGAGCGATACGGCCAGCAGCGCATTGGCGCCGAGACGACCTTTGTTGTCGGTGCCGTCGAGCGCAATCATGCGCGCATCGATATCTTCCTGATCGCGCGCATCACGCTTGAGCAAGGCGCCGCGGATGACGGTGTTGACGTTGCGAACCGCCTTCAGCACGCCCTTGCCGAAATAGCGCTTCTTGTCGCCATCGCGAAGTTCAACCGCCTCGCGCGTGCCGGTCGAGGCGCCCGACGGAACCGCTGCGCGACCGACTGCGCCGCTGGCGAGAATCACGTCCGCTTCGACGGTGGGATTGCCCCGAGAATCGATGATCTCGCGGGCACGGATGTCGATGATGCGGCTCATTTTTGATCTTCCTCGAAAGGTTTGGATTTCACGATACGGTCTAGCTCGAGCAGGGTCTCGAGCAGTGAAGCCATGCGCGGCAGCGGCCAGGCATTCGGGCCGTCGGACAAGGCTTTGGATGGGTCGGGATG
>JALRHE010000155.1 GCA_023253235.1 Steroidobacteraceae bacterium | reverse complement strand
AGTGCGCCACGGCATGACTCGTGACGCAAAAATGCCCCCGCAAGTGCACGCGAATGACGGCATCCCACTCATCGACGCTCTGGCTAACAAACATGCGATCGCGCACGAAGCCAGCGTTATTCACGATCACATCGAGACGCCCGAACTCCTGTAGAGCCGTTCGGATGATGTTCGCTGCACCATCCCAATCGGCGACATCATCGCCATTGGCAACCGCCTTACCGCCGGCCGCGCGAATTTCGTCAACGACAGCCTGCGCTGTCGACAGATCGCGACCTTCGCCACCGAGAGAGGTACCCAAATCATTGACAACGACACTCGCGCCTTCGGCGGCGAATGCCAACGCGTACTCGCGGCCGAGGCCTCGCCCGGCACCCGTGATGACGACCACTCTTCCCTGACAGATTCCCGCCATACGTGTCTCCCTATAGTGCTAGCGACGCGTCGCGCGCAAATTTTCGATTATCGTGACGTTCGCTTGTCCGCCGCCCTCGCACATCGTCAAAAGTCCGTAACGACCACCGCGACGCTCGAGTTCCGCCATCATCGATGTCATCAAACGTGCGCCGGTGGCACCGAGCGGATGCCCCAGCGCGATCGCGCCACCATTGACGTTCACCTTGCTCGGGTCAACTCCGAGCTCTTTCTGCCACGCCAACACTACCGAGGCGAAGGCTTCATTGATCTCAAACAGGTCTATGTCCTGCAGGGCCAAGCCGCTACGCTTCAGTACGTGTCGCGTGGCCGGGATGGGCGCTGTCAACATCCACACTGGATCTGCTGCCAACACGCCAAGATGGATGACGCGCGCACGCGGTGTGAGACCGTGTTGTTGCAGCGCTCGCTCCGAAGCGACCAACAGCGAAGCCGAACAATCGGCGATTTGGCTCGCCACAGCCGCAGTCACTCGACCGCCCGGCATCAAGGGCTCGAGAGTCGCCATCTTCTCGAGTGAGGTACCGCGGCGCGGCGTCTCATCACGATGCAGTTCACCAAACGGCGCAATCTCGGCATCGAACAGACCACCATCGATCGCCGCGATAGCCTTCTCGTTACTCGCGAGCGCAAAGAGCTCCATATCTTCGCGACTGATCGTCCACTTCTCGGCGATCATTTCGGCACTACGGAATTGGGATACCTCCTGATCACCGTAGCGGGCGAGCCAGCCGGGAGAGTCACGGAACGGATCTCGAAAACCGAGCGCTTGTCCTGCAATCATCGCTTGCGAGATGGGTATCGCATTCATTTGCTGCACGCCACCGGCGACGACCAGATCCTGCGTACCACTCATTACGGCCTGCGCAGCGAAGTGCAGCGCCTGCTGCGAGGAGCCACATTGTCGGTCGACCGTCGTTCCGGGGACATGTTCCGGCAAGCCGCCCACCAACCAGCAAGTACGCGCGATGTCGCCGGCTTGCGGCCCGATGGTATCGACACAGCCGAAGATCACGTCATCCACTGCAGCCGGGTCTATCCCGGTGCGCTGCACGAGAGCTTTCAAAGAATGAGCACCCAGATCGGCCGGGTGGACTGTGGCGAGGCTACCCTTCTTGCGCCCGACCGGCGTTCTTACCGCGTCGACGATATAAGCTGCACTCATCCCTCAAGCTCCTCTCGGCAGCGAACGGCCGAACAACTGATCCGGACCGAGCTCGATCCGCTGCTGCATGAGTGCCTCATGCAAACTCCTGAAATGCGCCGAGCGGCCGCCGTGCAAGCCGCTCAAAGCCCAACTGCGCTTGGCATAGAACTGCAGGTCGAGTTCCCACGAGTAGCCCATCGCGCCGTGAACCTGAATCGCCGTTCGAGCGGCGAGATCCGCCGCATCGCGAGCAGCGATCGCAGCGTGCGCCACCCGCGCCTCCAGCCAACTGGCATCCATATCGGTCGGCGGTGAGAGTCCACCGCCCAACGACCCGGCAGCGGAATAGACCACCGGTCGGGCGAACTCGATCTTGATCTGGACGTTGGCGAGCTGATGCTTCACCGCTTGATTGGCACCGATGGCTTTGCCGAACTGCTTTCGCTCGAGCGAATAAGCGACGGCAAGCGCGTTCATGCGATCTGCAAGGCCGATCAACTGCGCTGCATCGAACACCGCAGCGTATCGACGCGCCTCGCGCCATAAGGACGGGATGCGTGCACCACAGGACACGGCAATCGGCTCAACTGCGCGAGCACGCAACTGCGTCAAACGACGCAACGGATCAACACTCTCGCGAGCTACCAACTCGAACTGATCGACGGAATACAAAGCAAGCGAGGTCTCGCTGTCGGCAGTGAGGACAAAGTCGGCGGTATCGATCCCTACCACTAAGTCACTGTCGGGCCACCGCAAGGTAACGCCGGCCCCTCCGATCGCCGCCTGCAACACCGCGTCAGCACGCGGGTCGAGAGCCGCCAATGAGGCTAACAAGGGCAGCGCGACACCGGCCGTTTCCACTAATGGCTCAGGTAACGCCGCTCGACCAGCCTCCTCCGCCAGCAACACGAGATCGACGGGGCGCAAACCCAGCCCGCCCTGCGCTTCGGGAACCAGCGCCGCATCAAACCCGAGTTCTTTGATTCGCTCTCTTCGGGTCGCACAAGCCGCCTTGAAACTCGCTGCATCGCGCGCCTCGGCGGCACGACGCAAATCAGCTCCTGTGCACAGGTCGTCGAGCAAATCACGCAACGACTGCGCAGCCAGTCGTTGATCCTCGTCGAAGGTGAACTGCATGGGATTAGACCTTCGGCATCCCGAGCACACGCTCGGCGATGATGTTGCGTTGAATTTCGTTGGCGCCGGCGTAGAT
>JALRHE010000129.1 GCA_023253235.1 Steroidobacteraceae bacterium | reverse complement strand
AGCGAGTGCTCAGGCTGAATACCCACCGTGAAAGCAGCAAGCATCGGCATCGTAGGCGGCGGAATCGGCGGTTTGTCCGTCGCGTTGGCATTGCAACGCGCGGGCTTCAAACCCATTGTGCTCGAGCAAGCGCCCCATTTAGCCGAAGTCGGTGCGGGCCTTTCATTGAGTCCGACGGCGGCACACGCACTCAATCATCTTGGCTTGCATCAGACGCTGGCCGAGAAAGCCTACCACCCGGAAGACCAGTGCGTTCGCCACTATCAGGACGCTCGCCCGCTTGTCTGGATCAATCGCGGTGCACGGCTACAAGAGCTCTACGGCGAGCGCTACTACCTCATCCATCGTGCCGACCTGCACGATGCCTTGGCGGCGGAAGTTCGGCGCCATGATGCGACGGCGATCGAACTCGGTCGGCGCTGTGTCGCGATCGACTCGACGAGTGCGGGTGTACGAGTCGATTTCGCCGATGGTACTCGACGCAGCTTTGATGCATTGATTGGTGCCGATGGATCACGATCGATCGTACGCCACCAACTGTTTGGCGCACTCGAACCGCAATACACCGGCTACATCGCTTGGCGCGGACTGGTGCCGATGGAGCGAGTGCCGCAGGAAATTCTGCAGCCCGCTTCCGGTGTCTTCGTGGGTCCTGGACATCTCGTGAACCGGTATCCGGTTCGCAATCGGGAGTTATTGAACTTCGTCGCATTCGCTGAGCGCAAAGAGTGGGCGGAGGAAGGCTGGTCCATTCGATCGAGCGTCGAAGAGCTCTTAGAGGAGTTCCGCGGTTGGACACCGTGGGTGACTCGCTTCATGGAGCAGGTGCCTCCAGAACAGTTATTCAAATGGGGTTTATTCGACCGTGAGCCTTTGAGTCATTGGTCGAAGGGTCGTGTGACGCTGCTCGGTGACGCAGCGCACCCCGTGTTACCGTTCCTGGGTCATGGCGCGGTACTCGCTATCGAAGATGCCGTGGTGCTCGCGCGGGCTTTTGTCGAGTCCGACTCCATCGAAGAAGCCTATGTCCGCTACGAAACGGGGCGTCGCGAGCGAGCGGCTTTCGTCGTCCAGGAGTCCCGTCGAGCCGGCAAGATGTTCCACGCTCCCGATACCGATACCTATAAAGAGCGTACCAAGGGCAAGGCTGCTGACGAGGGCTTGGGTCTCTTTGCTTATAATCCGGTTACACAACCGATATGAGCACGACACCTGAGACTTTACCGCCGCTTGCGCGGCGATCTGATGCTGCCTATCTCGATTTCGTCGAGGGGCTGCGCGAATTCATTTTAGGCAAAGGCGCCGATTTCGAGGAGCGACTGAACAGCGCGCTCGAGCAGACATCTGCGAGTCGTGGTCGTCCGTGGGGCGATGTCGAGGAGATTCGAGAGTTCGTCCACTCATTGCCGATCGGCCGCTTGCGGGATCGGCTGGCACGCAGCCAGCAGGAAATGAAATGGCATGCAATCGAACGTAGTTTCGATGAGCAGCGTACGCAACTGACTGCCGAGCTTGCGAAGTGGGATGAGCGTGGCCCTGGTCGCTTACTACTCGATCCGACATTCGAGCATCCCGCCTACACCAATGTGCATTTCCACTTGCAGCCAGGCGGCTATTACAAGGATGAGCTGTCGGGCTTCCTGTATCACTACGGTACGAAAGTGTTCTTCCGTGGTGATAACGACAAGGACGAGTTACACGCCAAATTGGTCGGCACTGTGCCGGCGCCGACTGACGGCAAAGTCCACCGCATTCTCGATCTCGCCTGTTCGATCGGGCAGAGTAGCACGGCATTTCGTCGTCGTTACCCTGAGGCTGAAGTCTGGGGTATCGATCATTCGGCTCCGATGTTGCGAGTGGCGCATCGGCGCGCGGCGATGCAAGGGGATGCAGTCAATTTCGCGCAGCGCTTGGTTGAGAAAACCGGCTTTCCCGACGCGCATTTCGATATCACCTTCGCATTCATCCTGTTTCACGAATTGCCGCTGCGCATCATTCACGACACGGTACGTGAGGCTGCGAGAGTCACTCGTCGAGGCGGTATCTTCGCGATCTACGATTTCACCGGCACGGAAGGTAAGTCGCCCTATCAGCGATATCACCGTTGGTTCGATGCTCGCCACAACGGCGAACCGTATTCACAGGATTTCTGTGACTGCCGGCTCGGCGATATCCTGACAGCGAACGGCTTCGAAGTGGCTGCGGCGCCTCTGGCTAAACGTGCGGGTGGCACGGGCTACATGCAGCATTGGTTTGCGACCCGTGTCTGATCGCGTGCAGACACCTGAAGGTGGCACGCCCATCGTCGGAGATGATCCGGTTTATCTAAACGATCCGATCCAGGACGCCACCGTGCGCATGTTGCTCGAGTTGGCAGCGCAAGTCTGGGTCGAACGCGAGCGCCGGCTGACGCTGGAAGCTTTACTCGAGAAAAAGGGTATCGTCGCTCACGACGAGATCGAGCGTCATACTCCCGATACCGTTTTGGCCGCTCGTCTGAAAGACGAACGAGCACGATTTCTCGAAGACGTATTCAAAGAATTACGACGCGTACCGCTCAATCAATAGCGCTATTTCTTATTGTCCCAGTTCGCTTTGTTGCTCGATGACGGCGGCAGACGGCCGCAGTGCAAGCCGGCATCGACCATCAGTACTTCACCGGTGATGACGCTGGCACCCTCGAGAAACCAGACGAGCGCTTCGGCGATCTGCTCTGCTGTCGGTACGGTCTTGAGCGGAACCATTGCGGCGGCGTTCACCAGGAAGTCCTGATATTGCTCGGGCGTCATACCGCCCTGTAGCCAACGAGTCTGGATCGCGCCAGGCGCAATGGCATTGATGCGAATCTCCGGGCCCAGCACGAGCGAGAGCGACTGCGTCATCATGTTGAGGGCGGCTTTGCTTGCCGCATAGGCCATCGATGAGGCGATGCCGGTGACACCGCCGATCGAGGAGTTGTTGACGATCGCGCCGCGCCCTTGTTTCTTCATTTGAGGCGTGACCGCCCGAACCATCTGATAAGCACCCACGACATTCACCTTGTAGATTGCGAGAAAGTCGTCCGCTGACAGTCCGTCGAGGTTTTCGTACGGATTGAATTTGGTCTTGGCTGCGTTGTTGATCAGATAGTCGATTCGCCCCCACTTTTCGATGGCGGCAGCCGCCATACCCTGGCAGGCGCCGTCATCGGCGACATCGCCTTGGAAGACGATCGTCTCGACACCTCTGGCTTCGCACTGCTGCGCGGTCTCGCGTGCCTCGGCTTCGCTGCGGGTGTAGTTGATGACGACGTGGCAACCGCGCTCGGCCAACATGATTGCCGCCGCTGCGCCGACCCCCGTGGCCGATCCGGTGATGATGGCAACTTTACGGGTGGATTCGGACATGGGGCTTACTCCTGCAGGTGATTCGAGTACGTGATCATGCGGTGTCGACCGCCGTCGTTGCGGTGGCATGGTCTTGTCTGTCCGACCTAGGGACATGGGGAGTCGGTAGCGCCGCTTGGGCTGGTACAGGATGGTGGCCGGGCGGTAGGCTCACCGTTCGGGGATCAACTCAAGAGGGGTCATCATGGCGTTCAAGGACATGCGCGAGTATCTCGCACTGCTCGAGCAAGAAGGGCAACTGAAGCACATCGACGTGCCTTTCGATGGGCGCCGCGGGACCAATGAGTTGCAGTCGTTGATGAACTACATCTGTGCCAAAGACGGCCCAGCTTTGATGCTCAACAACGTTGATGCCGTAAACACCAAAGGCGTCCCGATTCTCTTCAATCCTTTCGGCACCCGTGAACGGACGGCAATGACGATCGGCTTTCGCGATTGGCGTGAAGCCAAGCTCTATCACTCCGAAGTGCTCGCCGATCCCGCGCGTTGGCATGCGCCCGTGGTGATCGATAAATCGAAGGCACCTTGCAAGGACGTGATCATCAAAGGCGATGATGTATCACTCGACAAGCAGTTGCCGCACGTGTGGTTCGGAAAAGAAGGACCAGCTTACATCACCAATGCGATGACGTTCTCGAAGGATCCCGAGACCGGTGGTCGTACTTGTGGTTGGTATCGGTTCACGCAGTTCCTCGATGCGACGCACCCTCAGGGAGGCACCTATCCGCCCGAGCGAGCGAAGCGTGATCTCGCCGCGTTTTATTGGTGGAATCCGCCGTTCTCCGATATTGGTCGGCACACTTTCAAAGCCTCGCAGATGGGCAAGCGCTTGGAAGTGGCGATCGCGGGTGTTTGTGATCCTGCCTTGCATCTAGCGTCGGCGACCGGCGTACCATTCAACGTCGACGAAACGGCTTTTGCTGGCGGCTTACGTGGCTCACCGGTTGAGATGGTGCGTTGCGAAACGGTCGATCTTGAAGTGCCCGCCCATGCCGAGTGGGTGCTCGAAGGCGAAGTCATCACCGATGAGCTCGAAGCCATCGGTTGGCACTCGAACCCTGTCGGTTACTACGATCGGGTTCAGGTTTTTCCGATGGTCCGCATCAAGTGTCTCTCCTATCGCAAGAACCCGATTTGGCACGCCACCATGGAAATGGTGCCGCCTTTCGACCACAACTACATCGCCTTGCTGCCGGTCGAAGGTGAGGTGCTTTCGGATCTGCGCAAAAAGATTCCCGAGGTGCACGACGTCGCCGTCACGCCTAACATGTGCTACGTGGTGCAGTTGTCGGTCGACGGCTGGCAAAAGCCCCACCCGAACTTCGGCAAATACGTGATTCATGCCGTGTGGGGTTCGGCTGGTCGTTGGGGTCGAACAGCTAAACTCGTCATCGTCGTGGGACCGGATGTCGATCCATACGATCTCAAGCAAGTCGAGTGGGCGATGATGACCCGATGGCAGCCGGTCAAAGATTCCATTATTCAGCCCGATGGCATCCCCATGATTCTCGATCCGTCTTGTGAGAAATCGGCCCAGTTTGGCGCCTTCCGTTCGGACCAGATGGGTATCGACGCCACGATCAAGATTCCGGAGCGATTCACGGAGTATCCCGAAGTATCCAAAGCCGATCCCGAACAGGTTGCGGCGATCGCGCGTAAATTGGCAGGCATCGTTTGACGAAGGAACGTTTCGGACGCGAGTACTACCAGCGCTTTTATCGGAATGCGCGCAGTTCCGTCACCTCGCAGAACGAGATGACGGCGCGCGCTAATTTGATCGCAGCCTACGTCAAGCACATCGATTGTCCGGTTGGTAGCGTGCTCGATGCGGGTTGCGGCCTAGGACTGATGCGTACTGCCTTGCTGCGCGCATTACCTGGCGCGACATATGTCGGGCTGGAGTACAGCGAGTATCTCTGTCAAAAATACGGCTGGCTGAACGGCAGCATCGCAGACTATCGACCGCGTCAGCCCTTCGATCTCGTGGTCTGCTACGACGTGTTGCAATATCTCGACGATGCCTCCGCAGCGAAAGCGATGCGGAATTTCGCCAATCTGTGTCGCGGTGTGTTGTTTTTCAGCGCATTGACGCGCCGCGACTGGCGCGAAAATGCCGATCAGCGTCGCACCGACCCCGCCGTCACCATGCGCACCGCCGAGTGGTATCGCAGCCGGCTGTGTCGGCACTTCCGCCATATCGGCGCCGGCTTCTGGATCCGACGCGGCGCGCCGCTCGTGACTTGGGAACTCGAGAGCGTTTAGAGCAGCGCACCGGACGCATCGGGTTGATTACCCCGGGCGAGATTCTTCGGCTCATGTCCAGCCGGCGGGATCAACTTGTACATCACCGGGGTCACGAGTCGCGCCAGCAGTGTCGAGGTGATCAAACCGCCGATGATCACCCAGGCCATGGGTGAATAGAGTCCGATGTTTTGCACGGCGAGCGGCAGCAAGCCGCCGATCGCCGTCGCCGACGTGAGTAAGATCGGCAGGAAGCGAATTTCACCGGCCTGCTCGATGGCTTCATCGAGCGGTACGCCTTCTTCGCGTAATTGATTGGTGAAGTCGACTAGCAGGATCGAGTTTTTGATCTCGATGCCGATCAAGGCGATGAAACCGATCGCAGCCGTGAACGAGATGTCATTGTTGGTGATCAGCAGCATCAACATGCCACCGAATACTCCGAGTGGCACCACCGTCAGTACGATCAGCGTCGATCGAAAGCTACCGAATTCGAGCACCAAGATGGCGAAGATACCGAAGATCGCGACGATGATAGCAGTGCCGATTCCGCCGAAAGCATCGGCTCCCGCCTCGGCGTCGCCGCCGAGTACGTACCGATAACCGCGTGGCCATTCGAGTTCATCGAGTTGGCGCACGACGTCATCGGTGACTTTGGCGATGTTCTCACCACGCGATACTTCCGCATTCACCGTCACTGCGCGCTCTCGCAGATAACGCGATATCAGTACCGGAGCCGGCTCGAGCTCGACCGAGGCAACTTGCTCGAGTGGAATGAGCTCACCAGTAATCGACATCGCGCGCGCCGATTCCAGCGCTTCGTAGTCGGCCCGTCGGTCTAGCGGCGTTCTGACCACGATCGGATACTGCTCGCCATCGTCATCTTTGAAAGTACCAGCGGGTAAACCCGAGATCGCCAGTCGCGCAGCACGATCGATTTCGACTGCCGGAACGCCGAGCAAGGCGGCTTTCTGCGTATCGGCTTGTAGGGCGATATTGGTACGCGGAAATTTCAGCGGATTTCGGACATCGCGGGTCCCTGGCGTTTTCTCGATCAACGATTCGACTTCGCGCGCGAGTTGATCGAGCACTTGCAGGTCCGGACCCACGATACGGACCGCAATCGGCGCCGAGACCGGTGGCCCGTTGATGAACTCTTTGACGGAAATTCGCGCACTCGGGTATTGATCGAGTCGCGAGCGTAAGCCGTCGAGCAATTCGGGAGTTTTTCTCGTGTTGTACGAATCGAGTGTGACGAATATCTCGCCGTAGCCGGCCGATTCGTTGCGTTGAATATGGTTGTAGTAGATCTGTGGGTTGCCACGACCGAGATTGGTGAAAAC
>JALRHE010000128.1 GCA_023253235.1 Steroidobacteraceae bacterium | reverse complement strand
CACTGCGGCGTCGCCCGGAAAATCACCGGAGTCTTGTGACGCCAGCAATGCGGATAGCTGTGCTTGAATGGCACGTGCTGCACGAGGCGGCCACTCTCGCGCATGAGGGCAATGAGTGCAGCTCCGCCTTCATCGATTTTTTGCCCTTCGACGATCGGCGTGCCTGGCAGGAAGCGACCATCGCCACCGACCGGATTCTTGACGGGCAAGCCGTAGCGCTGACCCACGGCGAAGTCTTCCTGGCCGTGCGCGGGCGCCGTGTGTACGGCACCGGTGCCGGCATCGAGCGTGACGTGTTCTCCCAGGATCACCGGAACTTGCTTGTCGAGGAACGGATGCCGCAGCAATAACTTCTCGATTGCCTGTCCGGTGAAGCGACCCAACACACGCACGCTCGTCACATCGACCCCATAGCGCGTGAGGATGGACGGGACGAGCGTATCGGCCAGGATCAACCGACGCGCAGGCGTCGCTTCGCCCTGGCTGTTTTCACCCGCCGGGATGTCGACGAGTGCGTAAACGATCTCGGCACCCAGTGCCACCGCCTCGTTGGCCGGCAGCGTCCACGGCGTCGTCGTCCAGATGACGAGCGACGGCTTTACCGAAGCGTCACCGAGTTCGAGCCCGGTTCGCGCGGCGAAATCGGCGAGATCAGCCACTTCGAACGCCACATCGATGGCCGACGAGGTCTTCTCCTCGTATTCGACCTCGGCCTCGGCTAGCGCCGAACGACAATCGAGACACCAGTGCACGGGCTTCGCGCCCTTGTAGAGATGTCCGTTGCGCACGATGCGACCGAAGGCGCGCAGCTGCTGCGCTTCGTAGGCTGGGTCCATGGTGCGATACGGGCGATCCCAATCACCCATCACGCCGAGGCGCTTGAAATCGATACGCTGTTGCTCGATCTGCTCGGCAGCAAACTCACGACACGCTTTGCGAAACGCGTTGACATCAAGCTTCTGGCCCGGACGACCGTGCTTCTTTTCGACGGCGAGCTCGATCGGCAAACCATGACAATCCCAACCCGGGATGTAGGGCGCGTCGTAACCGTCGAGGGTACGCGACTTGACGATCATATCTTTGAGGATCTTGTTGACGGCGTGACCGATGTGGATCGTGCCGTTGGCGTACGGCGGACCGTCGTGCAGCACGAAGCGCGGACGACCGGCTGCGATACGTCGCAACTCACCGTAGACGTTCTCGCTCTCGAAGCGCGCGAGCATCTGCGGTTCGCGCTGAGCGAGATCGGCCTTCATGGGGAAGTCCGTCTGCGGCAAGTTGATGGTGTTCTTGTAGTCGGTCACGTTACATCGTCCTCAAAGAAAATCCCGCGCTCGACGCTCGTCGATACGCATCTGCGCCACGAGCGCATCGAGAGTCTCGAAGCGCTCTTCGTTGCGCAAGTGCGCAACGAACTCGATCTCGAGCTCGCGGCCATAGAGATCGCCCGAAAAATCGAATACGAAAGTCTCCAGCAAAGGCTCCACACCGTCGACGGTCGGGCGCGTCCCAAGACTCGCCACACCACCCATCGCTTGGTTCGTGATGCCGTGCACCCGAACGGCATAGATGCCACCGAGCGGGAGCTTGCGTCGCCGAACCCGAATGTTAGCTGTCGGGAAGCCGAGTTGCCGACCGAGTTTGGCGCCGGGCACGACGCGGCCTCGGATCGAATAGGGTCGGCCAAGCAGCACCTTCGCCTGATCGAAACGTCCGGCGGCGAGCGCATCACGGATGACGGTGCTGCTGACGCGCTCGCCCTCTGCGGCCACCGGCTCAACCACGACGACCTCGAAGCCATGGCGACGACCCGCCTCGGCCAGAAATGCCGCATCGGCCTGCCCTGCCTTACCGAAACGAAAATCGTGTCCGACGACGAGGCCCTGCACCGCGAGATCTCGCGTGAGAATCTCGACGAACTCCTCGCCGGTGAGCGAGCGCAGGCGGTCGTTGAAGCGCAGTACGATGAGCGCATCGAGTCCGAGAGGCTCGAGTAAGCGCCAGCGTTCGCGAAAATTGGTCAGCCGCGCCGGCGGGTTAGCCGATTGCAGAAACTCGCGCGGCATCGGCTCGAAGGTCAGCATGGCGGCAGGCACCGAACGTTGCCGTGCCCATTGCAAGGTCTGGCCCAGCAATACTTGATGGCCGCGATGTAAGCCGTCGAAGCTTCCCAAAGTGACGATGCCGCCACGATGCGAGTCGCGAAGATCGGTGGTTCCGCGGACGAGTTCCATGGTTTGGTGACAACTACAATCGAAGTGAATGTGGTCGCAGCCCCATGGCCAAGAGGGCGAGCGCATAGACGGCAAAGCCGGCGATGACGCAGAGCGAGAGTTGCCACATGCGGGTGAACGCCGACGCATCGAGCCAATTGCCGAACAGCGA
>JALRHE010000048.1 GCA_023253235.1 Steroidobacteraceae bacterium | reverse complement strand
CTCGTCACCGGCGCTAGCCGTGGTATCGGTGCTGCCATCGCTCAGTTTTTGGCTGCGTCGGGTGCGAGGGTGATCGGGACGGCAACCTCAACGACGGGCGCCGCGGCTATTGGTGATGCACTCGGGGCGGCTGGTCGTGGTGCCGTGCTGGATGTCACGGATGCCGCCTCGGTCGAGGCACTTTTGGCGGATCTCGAGGCACGTGGTGAGCAGCCCGACATCCTCATCAACAACGCCGGGGTGACTCGCGACAACTTGCTCGTGCGCATGAAGCCCGAGGAGTGGGATCAGGTCTTGTTGACGGATCTGACTTCCGTGTTTCGACTGAGTCGCGCCTGTATGCGACACATGATGAAACAACGCTACGGCCGTATCGTCAGCATCACCTCGGTAGTCGGTTCGATGGGCAATGCCGGTCAGACCAACTACGCCGCAGCCAAAGCCGGTGTGATCGGCTTTACGAAGTCATTGGCACGCGAGGTCGCCAGTCGCGGCATCACGGTGAACGCGGTGGCGCCAGGCTTCATCGACACCGACATGACACGGGTGCTGCCGGAGGAGCAGCGTCAGGCGCTAGCCGCCGGGATTCCACTCGCCCGTCTGGGCGATCCGCAGGATATCGCCATGGCGGTGCTCTACCTCGTTGCCCCATCCGGTGCGTACGTGACGGGCCAGACACTGCACGTGAATGGCGGCATGTACATGCCCTGAGCGGGCGGTTTTTCTCATATATTTCAACCACTTTGACGCCTTCGGGTGATTTTGCACCCCCCTTGGCCTACAATACGCGAAGTCGTCGGCTCGCTTCGGGTCGGCGGCCATTACAGGTCGTTTAGAGGACACATCACAGATGAGCACTGTCGAAGATCAAGTCAAAGCCATCGTCGCCGAGCAGTTGGGCGTGAAGCTGGAACAAGTGACCCCCAATGCCTCGTTCGTCGACGATCTCGGCGCCGATTCGCTCGATACCGTGGAACTCGTGATGGCGTTGGAAGAAGAGTTCGAGACTGAAATCCCGGACGAAGACGCCGAGAAGATCACGACGGTGCAGCAGGCCATCGATTACGTCACGGCCCGCCGCAAGGCCTGAGTCCTAAGGTCCACCACCGGGGCCGGCGCAAGCCGGCCTTTGGCTTTTAGGGAAGTCATGAGCAAACGTCGCGTCGTCGTGACGGGGCTGGGCATCGTCTCTCCCGTCGGTAGCACCATCGATTCCGCTTGGAGCGCCATCTTGCGCGGCGAGAGCGGGATCGGTTTGATTAGCCGCTTCGATACGACGCAGTACGCCACTCGCATCGGTGGTGCGGTTCGCGGCTTTGATGTCGCTCAATACATCCCCCCTAAAGAAGCCCGTCGGATGGATGAGTTCATCCACTACGGCGTGGCAGCCGGCATTCAAGCAGTCGCCGACTCCGGCATCGATTTCGCCGCAGCCGATCAAGAGCGTTGCGGCGTCATCACGGGCGCCGGCATCGGCGGTCTCTCGACCATCGAGTCCGAGTACGACACGCTGCTCGCAAGCGGTAGTCCGCGCAAAATCTCACCGTTTTTCATCCCGTCCTCGATCATCAACATGATCTCGGGGCATCTGTCGATTCGCTATGGATTACGAGGGCCGAATCTCGGCGTCGTCACGGCGTGCACGACCTCGACCCATGCGATCGGTCTGGGTCTGCGCACCATCCAGTATGGCGATGCAGACGTGATCCTCGCCGGCGGTGGCGAGATGTCCACGACCAAGCTTGGCATTGCCGGCTTCTCCCAAGCCAAGGCGCTATCGCAGCGTAACGACGACCCTCAAGGCGCGTCGCGTCCTTGGGATCGTGAGCGAGACGGCTTCGTGGCCGCCGATGGCGGTGGTGCGTTAATGCTCGAAGAACTGGAGCACGCACGTCGTCGCGGCGCCCGAATCTACGCCGAATTGATCGGCTTCGGTATGAGTGGAGACGCTTATCACATCACCGCGCCGCCCGAAGACGGCGCGGGGGCGGGACTCGCGATGCGTAACGCGCTGCGTGATGCCGCCATCGATACGTCGGCCGTGCAGTATCTCAATGCTCACGCGACCTCGACGACTCTAGGTGATCGTGCTGAGACCGTGGCGATCAAGAAGGCCTTCGGCGAACACGCGTACAAGGTCGCGGTGAGTTCGACCAAGTCGATGACCGGGCACCTGTTGGGTGCGGCTGGTGTCGTCGAGGCGATCTTCTCGGTGCTCGCGG
>JALRHE010000372.1 GCA_023253235.1 Steroidobacteraceae bacterium | reverse complement strand
GCGCGAGGAATTGCTGACGGCCGATGCGTCGACCATCGCCAAGCTCACCGGCCTCTACGCTATGGAGGAGGAGGAGCATGAAAAGGTGACCGACTGCCCGGTGCCGGCCGATCGCCTGCGCACCCGGCGCGGCATCGAAGTCGGGCATATCTTCCAGCTGGGTAAAAAGTACAGCGAAGCGATGCAGGCGAGCGTTCTCGACGAAGCCGGTAAACCTGTCGTGATGTTCATGGGTTGCTACGGAATCGGTGTCACCCGCATCGTCGCAGCCGCCATCGAACAGAATCACGATGCAGCGGGAATCCTATGGCCCGCACCGATCGCGCCGTTCGATGTCGTCCTGGTACCACTCAACGCCGCGAAGTCACCTAAAGTGGCGGAACTTGCCGAGTCGCTCTATGCAGAGTTGCAGCAACGCGGCTTTGAGGTGCTCCTCGATGATCGCGATGCACGACCGGGCGTCAAGTTTGCCGATGCGGAACTCATCGGCATCCCACACCGTATCGTGATCTCCGATCGCGGTATCGATGCCGGTGCACTCGAGTATCGACATCGGCGCGCGAGCGAAAACGAAGCATGGCCCTTGGCCGATGTCATCGCGAAACTTGAAGCGGCGCGGAGCATTACACGCTGATGAACGCGGCGAACCCTGTTGAAGTTCTGGTCGTATTCGACTCCCGCCACGGTGCCACGGCAGAGCTTGCGAGGCACCTCTGTCGCGGCATCGAATCGGTGGACGGTGTCATTGCCACGCTGAGGCGCGTCCCGGCCGTCTCCGCCGAGAACGACCGCCCCGTTTTACAAGTGCCCGACTCTGGCGCCCCGTGGGTCACTCACGAAGATCTGCGGCGCTGCGACGGTTTGCTACTCGGCAGTCCGACTCGCTTCGGCAATATGTCGGCTGCGATGAAGCACTTCCTCGATGGCACGAGCACCTTGTGGGCGGAAGGAGCCCTGAGCGGCAAGCCTGCTGGCGTCTTTGGTGGCAGCAGCAGCTTGCATGGTGGGCAAGAGAGCACGCTGCTGACGATGCTCGTGCCGCTGTTGCATCACGGCATGGTCATCGCGGGCATCCCCTACGCCGAACGCGCCCTGTCCGAGACTCGCAGCGGCGGAACGCCCTATGGCGCGACGCATTTCACGCCGCATGGTCAAGCGGTTCAATTGAGTGAACACGAGCGAGTGCTCGCGCGCGCCCAAGGCGAGCGCATCGCGACTCTCGCCCGTACGCTCAAGATTCGTCGAGGATAGATTTGACGAACGGGATGGTGAGGCGTCGCTGGGCCGACAGCGATGCAAGATCGATTTCGTCCAACAATCGACCCAGCGTACTCATGTCGCGCGGGAAACGCCGTAACAAATAGCGCGCCGTCTCGTCCGGCAAATCGAGCCCGCGCGACACCGCCCGCAAGCGCAATGCTTCGCGCTCGCCTTCTTCGTCGAGCGGTCTCAACTGGAAGATCTCGGCGGCACCGAATCGCGACCGAATGTCGGCCAGTACCCAATTCAAGCCGGCGGGAGGTTGATCTGCTGCCACGATGAGCCCGCCACCGCGCTCATCCAGACTGCGATAAGCCGAAAACAGCGCAAGTTCGAAATCGCGACGCCCGATCAAAGAATCGATATCGTCGATACAAAGCAGATCGAGCAATCGAACATCGGCCAGAAAATCAGTCGCATCCTCACCCAATTCGCGCAACGGCAAATAGGCAGCGCGACGCGCACCAGCCGCGGCGCACGCGGCTTGCAAGAGATGACTACGGCCACTGCCCCTAGCGCCCCACAACCAGATCACACCGCGATCACCGTACGCGAGTGATCGCAAGCGCTCGACGGCCATGCTGTTAGGGCCCGAGTGGAAAGAGGCGAAATGGGCACGATCTTGGATCGATACGCCAAGCGGTAACTGCTGCATCAGTCTGTCACCGCCGGCTGCGCCCAGGCGCGCACAAAGAAGCGCGCGACGTAATCGGCTCCCGACCAAATGGTCGTCACCAGCGTCAGCACCATCAATGCGCCGAAGACGTCCGGCCAGATCACCCACCAACCCGCCTGGATGATCGACCCGACCAAGACCAACAATTGCAGCGTGGTGTTGAGCTTCGAGATCCACGTCGGCTTGCCGCGCAACTCACCAAACCACAGTCGGAACACGACTGAACCTGCCGAGATGAGTACGTCGCGCGCGATGGCGGCAGCCGCCAACCACACCGGTACGAGCTCTTGCCAGACACAGGCGAGGAACACACTGACAAGCAATATCTTGTCAGCTAGTGGATCGAGGAATTTACCGAGTTCGCTGATCCAGCCGAATCGCTTCGCAAGGTAGCCATCCACGCCATCGGAAACGGCCGCGATCGCGAACAAGCCGAGCGCAAAACCATATTGACCCTGCTCCAATGCGACGACGATCGGCAACGTCAACAGAATACGCAGGACGCAAATCGCATTGGGGAGATGTCGCCAGAGGGTCATGACCTGAGCATGCTCATGGTTGATCCAGCCTCATGGTACGTAGCGATACACCAGCGGGTCGCGACGACCAGCCTCGCGCACCAGCTTGGCGTTGCCTTTCAGCGCATCGATCAAGACACGCTCGCCCCCAGCAGAATGCACCTCGAACACCGCCGACCGCGAACCCACCTCAACGACCTCGACCTGCTTGACGCCAATCAGTGCCGCGAGCGCGCGCTGAATCGCCAGATGTTCCTTCAGGCTCGCGAGCTCCGTGACCATCAGCCGCGTGACCGCTAGCGGCTGCGACAAGACTGATTGCGAGGCTAATGCGAGCACGTCGGCCGCACCCTCGATACCCGCCGTCACGTCGCCTGGAAAAACCGTACTCGCGCTAGCGTCGACCAAAGTCCACTGCCAATCCGCTCCGTCCGCTTCGCCAATCAAAGCCATGTCGGCACCCGCTCGGCGCGCAGCCTCGAGTAGCGCAGCTGCGGAGGGCACGCTGTCCGCTCGCAAACCGGCAGCCGAGGCCGAGCTCAACCGCAGCGGCAACCCACGCTGTTCGGCGGCGATGTCGAGCGCCTCGCGCACCCGCGCCGGATCAGCCCCGCGCGGCGCCGACAGAATGACGCCGAGCACCACCGGGCGTTCGCTCACCCAGCGTGGACGACCGAGCTTGTCGATGGCCCTTTCGATGGCCGCACTATCGAGCGTGATTCGGGCGGGTGAAGTACCCGTCGCTGGTCGTCGAATCTGAACATAGCGATCGGCATCGGCGATCAACGGTTGATAGATCGGATCATCGGCGGCACGACGGTCGCCAGTGGCGCGAACGATCGCCGCCCGCATCGCCTGTGCGTTGATGGGCTCCTCGCTAGAGCGGATGCTGATCTCGCCCACCATGACCTTTTGCGTGGCCAGCAGTGGTGCCGAGGCGAGGACAAGCCAAAGAGCGCCGAGCAATCGGCGTAACCAGAGTTTCGATGTGGATATTCGCAACGACATAATCGGAACGTCGTACAATATCACACGAGATTTTTCAGCCCGTGCGCTCATGAACACACCCGCGAAACCCACCGGATTGACCTACCGCGATGCCGGTGTCGACATCGATGCCGGCGATGAACTCGTCGATCGCATCAAGCCGCTGGTCAAGCGCGCAACCCGCCCCGAAGTGCTCGCCGGCATCGGCGGCTTCGGTGCCTTGGTCGAACTGCCGCTCGATCGATGGAAGCGTCCCGTGCTGGTCTCGGGCACCGATGGTGTCGGCACCAAACTACGACTCGCCATCGATACGGGTCATCATGACGGCATTGGTATCGACCTCGTCGGCATGTGCGTCAACGATGTCGCCGTGCAAGGTGCCGAACCGCTCTTCTTCCTCGACTACTACGCCACCGGCGGCCTCAATGTGGACGAAGCGGCCCAGGTGGTCACCGGCATCGGCGAAGGCTGTGTGCAGGCCGGCTGCTCCCTGATCGGCGGCGAGACGGCCGAGATGCCTGGCATGTACAAGAAGGAAGACTATGACCTGGCCGGCTTCGCCGTCGGCATTGTGGAGAAGAGCGAGATCATCGAGAACGAGCGCGTGCAGCCCGGCGATGTGTTGATCGGCATGGCGTCCTCCGGCCCGCATTCCAACGGCTACTCGCTGGTGCGCAAGGTGCTGGAAGTCAGCGGCACACCGCTCAGCCTGCCCTTCGCGGGCCGCAGCATCGGGGAAGTGCTGCTTGAGCCCACGGAAATCTACGTCAAGGCCATCCAGGCCCTGGAAGGTCACGCCAGCGTGCACGGACTGGCCCACATCACCGGCGGCGGCATCGTCGAGAACCTGCCGCGTGTGTTGCCCGAGGG
>JALRHE010000317.1 GCA_023253235.1 Steroidobacteraceae bacterium | reverse complement strand
AGATCGACGGCGCGATCCTGCAACCAGTCGCCGATTTGCTCTCTAGCGAGCCGCTCCGTCGAAGGCGGCGTCGCGCGCGAGACGAGAGCCAACTCATGTAACCAGTCGAGATAGGCGCGCTCGAGCCAAGGTCTCTCGAGGAGCGGTGTAGCGAGTTGCAGACGTATTGCCATGGCCTGAAACGAAAGAACCCGGGGGATGGCGGACCATCTTCCCGGGTTCCTTGGAGGAACGCGAACGTTCCTCAGGCTTTCATTCTCTGAATCAGAGAATTACTGAGCCGGAGCAGCCTCAGCCGGAGCGGCAGCGGCGTCGGCCGGAGCAGCGGCATCAGCCGGAGCAGCGGCATCAGCCGGAGCGGCCTCAGCAGGAGCAGCCTCTTCGGCAGCCGGGGCGGCTTCTTCAGCAGCCGGAGCTTCGGCCGGAGCCTCAGCAGGCTTGCCACCACAGGCGGTCAGAGCGAAAGCCGCGAGAACAGCGGCGAGAGCGAGCTTCGTGTTCATGTCGTATACCCCAAAAAGTAGTGACACAGAAAATTCAAACAACCTAGCTAGTTTGTCTGGCGATAAAAATCGCGCGGGGATTCTAGCAACCTTTGCCGAGAATTGGGAACCGCTGTCGCACCCCCGCTCCCGGAGCCGGGACAAGGCCGCGGGAGCCGCCTAGAATTTGGCGGCAGGGTCACTGCTGGATCAGGACCTTGCACCCCAACGGCCAAAGGAATCCCGTCATGACCACCCCCTCCCTCGACTTGCTTTTCCCGGCTCACATTGCCGAACTGCGATCTCGAACCGATCGGACCTTGGCAGCGGCTGGGTTCGATGGGGTGGTATTCCAGTCCGGCGAGCCGCTCGGTCTGGCGCGAGATGACCAGCACTACCCGTACAAGGCACACCCGTATTTCAAATGGTGGGCGCCGCTCGCCGACGCCGCCGGCTCGTTGATCCACTACCGCGCCGGGTCGCGTCCACGGCTGATTTTCTTCGTCGCGACCGACTTTTGGTACCAACCGGCGGCGTTGCCGGCGGCGACCTGGGTCGATGAGTTCGAGGTGGTGATCGTCCACTCGCACGACGAGGCCCGCGCGGCCCTGCCGAAGGATCTCTCGCGCACAGCGTGGCTCGGGGATCCGCTGCCGGAGCTCGGCAGCTACGGTCTCGCTGCCGTGAACCCGGACGGTCTGCTGCGCAGGCTCGACTACACCCGCGCTCGCAAGACCCCTTACGAGATCGAGTGTCTCGCCGAGGCCAACCGAATCGCGCTGCGCGGTCATGCCGCGGCAGCCGACGCTTTCGCGCATGGGGGCAGCGAGTACGACATCCACCAAGCGTTCGTCGGTGCCTGCGCACAGCGGGAACAGGAACTGCCCTACAACGCGATCGTGGCGCTGAACGAGGCGGGCTCGGTACTCCACTACCAGATCCTGCAGCGGCAACGACCGACGCGACATCGCTCACTCTTGATCGATGCCGGTGCGACATGTCGTGGGTATGGCAGCGACATCACACGTAGCTATGCTGCCCGTGATGCAGATTCCGCATTTGTCGCGCTACTCGCGCAGATGGATCAGTTGCAGCAGCAATTGTGCGCTCTGGTGAAACCCACTGTGGATTGGCGCGATATCCACCAAGCCGCCGTCGAAAAAATCGCGTCGCTGCTCTGCTCGAGCGGCATCCTGCGCTGCAGCGCCGAAGAGGCGCTGACCTCGGGTACGGCACGGCTCTTCTTTCCCCACGGCATCGGCCATCTGCTTGGCCTGCAAGTGCACGATGTGGGTGGTGTCATGGCAGATGATCGGGGTGGGATGATTCCAAAGCCGCCGCTCGATCCGGCCTTGCGTCTCACTCGTCGACTCGAGCCGGGCTTCGTGGTGACGATGGAGCCTGGGCTCTATTTCGTCGATGCCCTGCTCAAACCGGCCCGTAGCTCCCACCATGCCCAGCGAATCGACTGGGACAAGATCGAAGCGCTCGCTCCGTACGGCGGCATACGCATCGAGGACAACCTGGTGGTCACCGAATCGGGCGTGCGTAATCTCACCCGCGAGAGCGCGGCTGTAGCCTGAAACGACAACGGCCGGTGTCCCTCGCGGAACACCGGCCGTTTTTCATCACGAGCGAAAGCGATTAGGCAGCGGCTGCCTTCGCCTTCTTGGCAGGGGCCTTAGCCTTCGCCTTGGCGCGCGGCTTCTTGGCGGGAGCCTCTGCTTCCACCGCAGGTGCAGCGGCCTGATCGACCAACTGCATCAACGCCATGGGAGCCGCGTCTCCGGCGCGCGGCATCATGCGCAGGATGCGCGTGTAGCCGCCGGCACGAGCCTTGAAGCGCGGGCCGAGATCCGCGAACAGTTTGTCGACGATCGCCTGATCACGCAGACGCGCGAAAGCCAGACGACGACGTGCTTCGCTGTCGGTCTTGGCGAGCGTGATGAGCGGCTCGACCACACGACGCAATTCTTTCGCCTTCGGCAGCGTGGTGCGGATCGTCTCATGGCGCAGCAAAGCTACGCTCATGTTGCGCATGAGCGCATGACGGTGCGGAGCATTGCGCGACAGTTGCCGCCCTGAAAGTCGATGACGCATAACAAACCTCGATAAGTCAGTGGGATTTCCGGGCTACTAGCGAGCCCGGAACCCGAATCACATCAAACCGCCACGATCTTCTTCGTGACGCAGGCTGGCCGGCGGCCAACCATCAAGACGCATGCCGAGCATCAAGCCATGGCTCTGCAACACTTCCTTGATCTCGGTAAGCGACTTCTTACCGAGGTTCGGGGTGCGCAGCAGCTCGACCTCGGTGCGCTGCACGAGATCGCCGATGTAGTGGATATTCTCCGCTTTCAGGCAGTTCGCGCTGCGAACGGTGAGCTCGAGCTCATCGACCGGGCGCAACAGGATCGGATCGAACTGAGCCGACTCGGACTTGCCGGAGGACTCTTCTTCACCCTGCAGATCGACGAACACCGACAGCTGATCCTTCAGGATGCTGCCAGCGCGGCGGATCGCCTCTTCGGCATCGATCGTACCGTTGGTTTCGATGTCGAGAACCAGCTTGTCGAGATCGGTACGCTGTTCGACGCGAGCAGCATCGACCGAGTACGTGACACGACGGATCGGGCTGAACGAGGCATCGAGCTGCAACCGACCGATCGGGCGAGCCGCTTCCTCGAAGGCAATGCGCTGGGCAGCCGGGCGGTAGCCACGGCCGCGCTCGACGCGCAGCACCATCGTCAACTCACCGGCCTTGGTCAGGTTGGCGATGACGAGTTCCGGGTTGACGACTTCGACGTCGTGATCGGTCTGGATATCGCCCGCGGTCACAGGACCCGGGCCCTTCTTCGAGAGACGCAGCTCGGCCGAATCACGCGTGTGCATGCGGATAGCGACTTGCTTGAGGTTCAACAGGATGTCGACGACGTCCTCTTGAACACCCTCGATGCTGGTGTACTCGTGCAGTACGCCCTCGATCTCCACTTCGGTGATCGCAGCGCCCGGCATGGACGAGAGCAGCACGCGACGCAGGGCGTTGCCGAGCGTGTGGCCGAAACCGCGCTCGAACGGCTCGATGACCACGCGCGCCTGACGCGGCGCGAGCGGGCTGACCTTCACCACGCGGGGCTTCAGGAACTCGCCGACTGATCCATGCATGTTCGATTCCTCTTTCCTGTTTCGAGAACGACCCGACGATTACTTCGAGTACAACTCGACGACCAGGTTTTCGTTGATGTCCGGCAGAATTTCGTCACGGGCGGGCACCTGCTTGAAGACGCCCTTCATTTCTTTGTCGTTCACCTCGACCCACTCGGGGAGGCCGACCTGAGAGGCAATCTGCATCGCGTTCTGGATACGCAGCTGCTTACGCGCCTTCTCACGGATCTGCACGACGTCACCGGCACGCATCTGGTAAGAGGCGATCGTAACCACCTCACCATTCACCTCGATGCCCTTGTGGCTGACGAGCTGACGAGCTTCCGAACGCGTCGACGCGAAACCCATACGGTAGACGACGTTATCGAGACGGCACTCGAGCAGCTTCAACAGGTTCTCACCCGTCGAGCCCGAACGGCGTGCAGCCTCGGTGTAGTAGTTGGCGAACTGACGCTCGAGCACGCCGTACATACGACGCAGCTTCTGCTTCTCGCGCAACTGGCTGCCGTACTCCGACAGACGCGACTTGCGCTCGCCCTTGATTCCGCCCGGCGGAACCTGGAACTTGCACTTCGACTCGAGCGGCTTCACGCCACTCTTCAAGAAAAGATCGGTGCCCTCGCGACGAGCGAGTTTGCACTTGGGACCAACATATCGGGCCATCTGATGATTCCTCTTGCGACGCTACGTCAGACGCGACGCTTCTTGGGAGGACGGCAGCCGTTGTGCGGGATCGGCGTGACGTCGGAAATGCTGGTGATCTTCAATCCGCAGTTGTTCAAAGCACGTACTGCAGATTCGCGACCCGGGCCCGGACCCGCAACGCGAACTTCGACATTGCGCAGACCGTGTTCCTGCGCAGCGACACCCGCCTTCTCGGCGGCCACCTGCGCAGCGAACGGAGTCGACTTGCGCGAACCGCGGAAGCCGCAACCACCGGAGGTCGCCCAGGACAACGTGTTGCCCTGACGGTCGGTGATCGTGATGATCGTGTTGTTGAACGACGCGTGGATGTGCGCGATGCCGTCGAGCACGTTCTTGCGTGCCTTCT
>JALRHE010000280.1 GCA_023253235.1 Steroidobacteraceae bacterium | reverse complement strand
AGCCAGATGTAGTTATCGAACGCGAGGTCGAGCAAGGTGCCGTCGAGATCGAGCAACACGGTGTCGATGGCAGACCAATCAGGCGTATCGGCAGTGAGGATATCCATGCCGGTATGATACCCGCCGAATGATCGCCGACCTGCACCTTCACAGTTACCACTCCGACGGGGTGCTCGCACCGGCGGCGCTCATGCAGCTCGTTGCAGCACAGGGCGTCACGCTCGCCGCACTCACGGATCACGACACCGTACGCGGCTGTCCCGAGGCGGCGCAAACCTGTGCCGACCTGGGTATCGGTTTCGTACCGGGAGTGGAGGTCACCGCCGGCTGGCACGGCCAAGAACTGCACGTACTCGGCCTCGGCATAGACCCAACCAGCGACGCGCTCCACGCCCATCTGTCGATGGTGCGGCAATTACGCCACGCGCGTCTGATCGAAATCGGTCACAGGCTCGAGCGTAAAAAACAACTCGTCGTCGGCGAGGCGATCGAGGAGCTTTGCAGAACCCACGATAGTCCGACACGGCTGCATTTAGCGAGACTCTTGGTTTCTCGCGGTCTTGCGAAAGACGTTGCGCACGCCTTCGATCATTGGCTTGGCCGCGGCCAAGCGGGCTACGCACCGGCGGAGTGGCCTGTGCTCGAAAGCGCAGTCAAAGCCATTCGGGAGGCAGGCGGGCAGCCGGTTTTGGCTCATCCGCATCGCTACAAGATCAGCGCTGGGGCCTTGCGGCGCTTGCTCGCCGAGTTTTGCAGTGTCGGTGGCCTCGGGATGGAAGTGGCCGTCGGTGGCATGAGCAGCAACGATTTTGATCGGCTCACGCAGCTCGCCCGTGCCAATGGCCTCGCCGCTTCCACCGGCTCGGACTTCCACGACCCCGGCATTCCGTGGAATCCGCCCGGCCGCTTCGCTAAGCTACCGCCCGACCTCGAACACGTCGCGGCGCGGCTCCAGAGATGACGGACGAAATCGAAAAAATCGACCGCGAACTCTTTCGCAACATCGAAAAACTGCGCCAACTGCGCATCGAGCACCGCGATCTCGACGACGTAATCGCACGCCTGTCGATGGATATCCACGTCGACGAAATCCAACTGAAGCGGCTCAAGAAACGCAAGCTCATGCTGAAGGATCAGATCGAGCGTTACGGTAGCCACCTGATTCCCGATCTGAACGCCTGAGGAACGAGTGATGAACGAAAACACGGTCACGTCCTCGAAGCTACTTGTCGAGCTGCTCAGTGGCGATGGTCTCAATGAGGCGATCGCCATCCTGATCGTCATCGCCATCGCCGTCATCTCGGGTCGCCTCGCAAAGGCCGTACTCGTTCGCATTGGCAGCGACGTGATGGTGCGCCCCTGGACGGGTCGCCTGATCGAAACGGCGGTGATCCTGACACCCTATCTGGTGGCCGCGCTGTTGATCGGCTTGGCAGAGAATGCAGCCCGGCAATTCGGCATGGCGTACAACGTGCTCGTGTTGACCTCGCAATTGGTCGTTGCACTTGGCGTCGTACGGATTGCGGTCTATTGCTTGCGTCTGTTGCTCGGAGATACGAGCTTCGTCGCGCGCTGGGAAACTCGTATCGCTTTGGTCCTCTGGCTCGGCCTCGGCTTCGAACTACTCGGATGGTTCAACTGGCTGGAAGACACGCTCGACGCCATCGACCTGCTGCCTGGCAAGTCGGTCTTCAGTCTGTGGGCCCTGCTCAAAGGACTCATCGTCATCACCGCGTTCGTGCTGATCACGAGCGTGATCGCACGAGCCATCGAGCGACGCGTGATGTCGCTCGAAACCCTCGCACCGTCGACGCGGGTCGGCATCAGCAAGTTCACCTACTTTCTGTTGATCAGCCTCGGCATCCTGCTCGGCATCAATGCAGCGGGTGTCGACTTGACGGCACTCACCGTACTCACGGGTGCGATCGTTTTCGGTCTCGGTTTCGGTATCCGCGATATCACCAGCAACTTCGTCAGCGGTTTCGTGCTGCTGATGGATAAGTCGATCAAGCCCGGTGACGTGATCAGCTTCACGCAGCACACCGGTACGACCTCCGAGAACTTCGGCTGGGTGCAGGAACTGCGCGGCCGCTACGTCGTCGTACGCGATCGGGACGGCGTGGAATCACTGGTGCCAAACCAAAACCTGATCACCAACTCGGTGATCAACTGGAGCTACTCCGATCAACGCGTCCGTCTTCGACTGCCCGTCATGATCAGTTACGACGACGATCCGGAGCTCGCGCTCGAACTGCTGATCAAGGCCACCAGCGATCACCCACGCATCCTGCGCGACCCCGGTCCGGTATCGCGACTGATGTCTTTCGAGAACTACGGCATGAAGCTCGAGGCGCGCTTCTGGATTCGTGACCCGATGAACGGCGTCAACAATGTTCGCTCCGACGTCAATCGCAAGATCTGGCAACTCTTCAAAGAACACGGCATCAAGATTCCCGTTGCACAGCAGGAAGTACGTGTACTCGAACCCGGCGCGATCATCGCGCGCCCCGCAAGCCGATCCGACGATGCCGATCCGCGCGGGTAAGCTGCTCATTCCCGACGACGAACTGTCGGTCGCATTCGTGCGCTCAGGTGGTCCGGGCGGACAAAACGTCAACAAGGTCTCATCGGCCGTGCAGTTGCGTTTCGACCTGCAGGGCTCCGTGGTTCTGACCGAGACGGTGAAGCAGCGTTTGCGGCGTCTCGCCGGCCGCCGTCTCACCGACGAGGGCGCCGTGTTGATCATCGCGCGCACACAGCGCAGCCAGGAACAGAATCGTCGCGAAGCGGAGGAGCGACTTGCTCAGCTAATCGAAGCCGCTCTAGTTGAACCGAAGAAGCGCCATGCCACCAAACCGACCCGCGCGTCCAAGGTTCGGCGTCTCGATAGCAAGACACGTCGTAGCGGCATCAAACGCGGTCGCGGCCGAATCAGCCACGACGATTAAGTCTCAGGCGTGCGTGACTTGCAGGATGCTGTGACGGATCTGCTCGGATAACACGTACTCAGCATCCGCCGCCACTCGCTCCAAGACTACATCGAATACGAGCAGTCCCGCCTCGTCTGTGCGAATCACCGTACGCTTCAGCAACAAAGCGATGAACTGATCGAACATCGC
>JALRHE010000231.1 GCA_023253235.1 Steroidobacteraceae bacterium | reverse complement strand
CGCCTCGAGTGTGGTGCTGCCACGTTCCGGCACATGCTTCTTGAGCGTGCGCGAGCGCGACAAGGCAGGCGTCGTACAACTTGCCCGTCGCCTAACCGAGCGGGGCTTCAATCTCGTGGCCACCGAAGGCACTGCCGCCGTCATCGCCGCTGCTGGTATTGCGGTACGACAGGTGAACAAGGTGCGCGAGGGTCGACCGCATTGCGTCGATATGATCAAAAACGGCGAAATCGTTTTGATCGTCAATACCACCGAGGGTAAGCAGGCGGTGCAGGAGTCACACTCGATTCGGCGTGAGGCCGTGCAGCGACGCGTGACCTACTACACGACGCTGGCGGCGGCGCTCGCAACGTGCGAGGCTCTCGATTCGCTCGATCAGGTCGACGTGAACCGACTGCAGGATTTGCATCAGGAGATGCACGCATGAAGCGTAATCCGATCACTTTGCGCGGCGCCGAGATGCTGCGCGCCGAATTGAAGCGCCTCAAAAGTGAGGATCGGCCCAACATCATCAAGGCGATTGCCGAGGCGCGCAGCCACGGCGATCTGTCCGAGAACGCCGAGTATCACGCTGCACGTGAACAGCAGGGCTTCATCGAGGGTCGTATCGCCGAACTCGAGGCGAAGCTATCGACGGCTGAGATCATCGATGTCGCCCAGCTGACGCCGGGCGATAAGGTCGTCTTCGGTGCGACGGTCGATCTTGAGGCCGAGGACGACGGTAAGCGCGTCACGTACACCATCGTGGGCGATGACGAGGCCGATATTCGTGCTTCCCGCATTGCGATCACGTCGCCGATTGCGCGCGCGCTGATTGGCAAGTCCGAGGGAGACGTCGTCGATGTGACCGCCCCCGGTGGCGTTCGCTCGTACGAGATCGTTGCCGTTCGTTACGAGGGCTGAGGGGCGAGGGTCTGGCGTGGCTCGATGGGCCACGCGCTCAGGGTTGTGCGATCAATCCGGCAGGACGATCTTGCGCAAATCGGCGCGCGGCTTGTACAGCGTGGCGACGTGCCCGATACGACCGACCAGGGCGCTTTCGCATTGAGTCGCGAGTGCCTCGAGCGCCGCGTCGCGAGCCTCTCGATCGGCACCGGTCATTCGAACCTTGATCAATTCGTGATCATGCAGTGCCCGCTGCGTCTCGGCGACCACACCCGGGCTCACCCCGGCGTTGCCGATGAGGATGATGGGTTTGAGGGGGTGGGCGAGGCCGCGCAGGTAGCGGCGTTGTTTTTCTGTTAGTTTCACGGCCGCCATTCTACCCCTTCGATCATGGTTAAACGTACGCAAAGCAGCCGCGAGTGGCTGAAGGAACATTTCACCGACCCGTTCGTGAAGCGAGCCTGGGCCGAGGGCTGGCGTTCGCGCGCCGTCTTCAAGCTCGAGGAGATCGATCGCAAGGAAAAACTCCTGAAGCCGGGCATGGTGGTCCTCGATCTCGGCTCAACGCCGGGTGCTTGGAGTCAGTACGCCAAGCGACGAGTGGGCAAGAACGGCACCCTGATTGCGAGCGATATCTTGCCGATGGAGCCCATTGCCGGTGTGGACTTCATCGAGGGGGATTTTCGCGAGGAGTCCGTGTTCGACGCGATCCTCGCCAAAGTACCGCCGGGAGGCGTCGACGTGGTGCTCTCGGACATGGCGCCCAATCTCTCGGGCGTGGATGCGATCGACAAGCCAAAGTCGCTGTATCTATGTGAATTGGCACTCGATTTGGCCAACCGGGCCTTGAAGCCGGGCGGTGACGTCCTCATCAAGACCTTTCAGGGCACGGGTTTCGATGTCTTCGTGGCGGAAGCCCGCAAACATTACACCCGAGTCAAGTTTGCCAAGCCTGCAGCCTCACGCTCTCGCAGCCCCGAACTTTACTTGCTCGCACGCGGTCGAAAGGCGGTATAGCGACTGTTTCGACTGGTTCGGCGGCCCCTGTTCGTGTAGTTTGATCGAGGCGGGGCGAGGGAACGCGCCTTTGAGGTATCGGTAATGAACGATCTGATGAAGAATTTCGTGGTGTGGGCTCTGATCGCGCTGGCGGTCTTGGTGCTCTTTAGCCAATTCATGCCCCGCTCGGGCCCCGTCGCCGAGATCAGCTACTCGACCTTCTTGAGCGAAATCCGCAACGGTCGGATCGAGAGCGTCGTGTTGCAGGGCGATACGATCATCGGCACGCGCAAAGACAAGTCGACCTTCGAGCTCTACAACCCCGAGACGGATAACACCGCGCTCATCGGTACGCTCGCCAAGTCCGACGTGGCCATCATCGGCCGCGCACCCAAGCAGCCGAACTTCCTTGCCCAACTGATCCTGCAGTTGGCGCCCGCGTTGTTGTTGATCTTGGTCTTTGCCTGGATGCTTCGACAGATGCAGGGCGGTGGTAATGGCCGCGGCGCGATGTCTTTCGGCAAGAGTCGTGCGCGCCTGTTGAGTGAAGATCAGGTTGCCGTGACGTTCGCCGACGTGGCGGGTGTTGACGAGGCCAAGACCGAGGTCGGTGAGATCGTCGACTTCTTGAAGGATCCTTCCAAGTTCCAGAAACTCGGGGGCAAGATTCCGAAGGGCGTGCTCATGGTGGGCAGTCCCGGTACCGGCAAGACCTTGCTCGCTCGCGCCATCGCAGGCGAGGCGAAGGTGCCGTTCTTCACCATTTCGGGTTCCGATTTCGTCGAGATGTTCGTGGGCGTTGGCGCTTCGCGCGTACGCGACATGTTCGAGCAGGCTAAGAAGCACGCTCCCTGCATTATCTTCATCGACGAAAT
>JALRHE010000171.1 GCA_023253235.1 Steroidobacteraceae bacterium | reverse complement strand
ATCCTTGACAGTGAAAAGCGCAGCGCCAGCCCACTCAACACGCAGTGATGTGGGTTCGTAGCCTAAAAATGTCTTGCGGTGCATTCCCGAGAACAGCATCTTGGCGAATGCTTTGTGATCACTGACCACCAAGTCCTGAATGTCGCAGCGATAATCGCCCAGTGCGTCATGAACGAAATCAACGTAACTGGCGAACTCCTCGTGGCCGACTTTGCTGGGTCCGAGAGAGCCGCGAAAGGTGAAGTCAGCGCAGAGCGGTTTTGGAATCGCAGACTTATCGTGTCTGTTCCAAATGTCGGCGTAGAAGCTCTCCACGAGTTGGGCGACTCGTTCAGTCATGGTTGCGACAAACGCTCATTGTTTATTTGTGCGGGAGATGGTCGGGATGAGAGGATTTGAACCTCCGACTCCTACGTCCCGAACGTAGTGCTCTACCAGGCTGAGCTACATCCCGATCCAGTCGACTTCAGGAGCTGCGCTCGACCGCGAAGCGGGCGAGGGCGGCGAGGCCTTGTTTGTGCGGCGATTCGGGCAGCGCATGCAACGCTGTTAACGCCTTGTCAGCCTCGTCCTGAGCGAGGGCGCGAGTGTACTCAAGTGCCCCAGTCGATTCAATTGCAGCCACGATGACTTCGAGGTGTTCGAGGCCGCCATTTTCTATCGCGCCACGGATTACCGCCCGCACGTTTGCATCGGGTGCCCGCTTGAGAGCCTGGATCAACGGCAGGGTCGGCTTGCCTTCGGCGAGGTCATCGCCGAGGTTCTTGCCGAGCTCCTCGGGGTTTGATCGGTAGTCGAGTACATCGTCGATGAGCTGGTAGGCCGTTCCGAGATGTCGGCCGTAGTCGCCGAGTGCGCGTTGCTGGCTGGGGCTCGCCGAGGCGATGACCGCAGCGACCTCTGCACCCGCTTCGAAAAGTTTGGCGGTCTTGCGGTAGACCACTTCCAAATAACGTTGCTGCGTAGTGTCGGGGTCACCGGCATTCATCAGCTGAAGCACTTCACCCTCGGCGATGACGTTGGTCGCCTCCGACATGATCTCCATGACACGCTGCGAGCCGATCGCGGCCATCATCTGGAAGGCGCGCGAGTAAACGAAATCACCGACCAGCACGCTGGCCTGGTTACCAAAAACGGCATTGGCAGTCGCGCGACCGCGACGACGCGATGACCCGTCGACGACATCGTCGTGCAACAAGGTTGCCGTATGGATGAACTCGATGAAGGCGGCTGCGTCGATGTGACCCGAGCCGCGGTAGCCGCAGGCACGGGCGGCCAGCAGGACGATCAGCGGGCGCATGCGCTTGCCACCGCCCGAGATGATGTGTTCCGCAATCTGGTCAACCAGATCCACGGAGCTTTTCATGCTGGCGCGGATGACGGCATCAACGGCCCCGAGGTCAGGGCGAACCAGATCCCGGACTTGCGCCAAGCTGTTCACGGGGCGGGATGGTAGCCGAGCAGGAGGGGTATGACCATAACCTCGGGTCTAAGCCTTTGAATGGATTAGCCGCGCGCGACCAAAAAGAGGTTTGACCGACCGGGGGGGTGCAAGTAGAATGCGCGACCTTTTCCGGAGGTCTACATGTACGCGGTTATCGCCACGGGCGGCAAGCAGTATCGGGTCCAAGAAGGCAGTGTGCTGCGCGTCGAGAAGCTCGCGGCTGAGCCGGGTGCAGAAGTGAAGTTCGACGAAGTCCTGCTCGTGGGAGCGGGTGACTCGGTCAAAGTCGGTACGCCGAAGTTGGCTGGCGCCGTCGTCTCGGCCACCGTGCAGCGTCACGGCCAGGGCGACAAGGTGAGCATCGTCAAGTTCCGTCGTCGCAAGCACTACCTGCGCATGAAGAACCACCGTCAGTTGTTCACGGAAATCAAGGTCACCGGCATCAAGGCCGGCTGATCCATTCGGAGCTGAAGAACCATGGCACATAAAAAGGCAGGCGGCAGTACCAAGAACGGCCGCGAGTCACACAGCAAACGTCTCGGTGTGAAGGCTTTCGGCGGTGAAGCCGTATTGGCCGGTAACATCATCATCCGTCAGCGCGGCACGCAGTACCGCCCGGGTGCCAACGTCGGCATCGGCACGGACCACACGTTGTTTGCGCTGAAGAACGGCAAGGTTGCCTTCAAGCGTCGTGGCGCCGCCCAAAAGATGTACGTCGACGTACTCGCCGATTGAGCGTTGCCCGATCTACGATCCATGAACCCCGGCCTCGTGCCGGGGTTTTTGTTTAGAGTGTCCCCATGAAATTCGTTGATGAGGCCAAACTTCGAGTCCAGGCGGGTAACGGCGGTCGCGGCTGTCTGAGCTTCCGTCGTGAGAAGTTCATGCCTTTCGGCGGACCCGATGGCGGCGATGGTGGGCTCGGTGGCAGTGTCTACCTGAAGGCGGCTGAAGGCATCAACACGCTCGCCGACTTTCGCGTTGAGCGCACTTTCAAGGCGCAGTCGGGCGAGGCGGGTAGCGGCAACGATTGCTTCGGTAAGGGTGGAGACGATTTGTACGTTCCCGTGCCGATCGGCACGATCGTGCGCGACAGCGAGACGGGCGAGCAGCTCGGTGACCTCGTCAAAGAGGGCGACACACTCCTCGTGGCGCGCGGTGGCAAGGGCGGTTGGGGTAACGCTCGTTTCAAGACGAGCACCAATCGTGCGCCGCGTCAGTTCGGAACTGGGCTTCCCGGTGAGAAACGCCTGCTTGAGCTAGAGCTGAAGGTCATTGCCGATGTCGGTCTGCTCGGCTTGCCCAACGCGGGCAAATCCACGCTGATCCGGGCTGTCTCCTCGGCGCGTCCGAAGGTCGCTGACTATCCTGTCACTACGCTGCATCCGAATCTGGGCGTGGTTTATTGCGGTGAACATCGCAGCTTCGTGATGGCCGATATTCCCGGCTTGATTGAAGGTGCCGCCGAGGGTGCGGGCTTAGGTATCCGTTTCTTGAAGCATTTGCAGCGTACCCGCGTGTTGCTGCATCTCGTGGATATGGCACCGCTCGATCCCGAGGCCGATCCGGTCAAGGATGCGCGTTCGATCGTGGCAGAGCTCAAAAAATTCTCGAAGGATCTGGCCACCAAACCTCGTTGGCTCGTGATCAACAAGAGCGATCTGTTGCCGCCGGATGAGGCCGAGAAGAAGGCCAAAGCGATCGTACGTTCGCTGCGTCACAAGGGACCTTGGTTCCTGATCTCCGGTGCGACCAACACCGGAACACGCGATTTGACCGAGGCGGTGATGCGCTTCCTTGAGGAGAGCGCTCCCGTCCTGCGTGACTGACCGCAACAGCAAGGTTCGTCGTCGTATTGCAGCCGGCAAGCTGCGGCTCCGTGTGCGCGATCTGCGCAACTTGGGGCCCCGTGCTGAGACTCTGTTAGCCGAGATCGGCATCCACTCTGTCGAGGCGTTGCGTGAGCGCGGAGCACTCGAGGCGTATCTCGAGCTGCGTCGCCGCGGCTCGATGAAAACGCTCAATATGCTTTGGGCACTCGTCGGCGCTCTAGATCCGTGGCCTGAGGGGACCGATTGGCGCGAGGTGTCGCGCAGCGAGGCTCGCCTGCCGTTGATGCTCGAGGTCGAGGCGCGTGATCAAGCACGGACCGCCGTACGGCGGGCGGCGGGCATCGAGACACCCGGAGATAGCGCGGCGTCGGATTCGTCTGTCGCGGGCGCTGAGGCGGCGGGCGACGCGTGGGTGCCCGGCATGCCGTTCGATTCTCGCGGTGGCCACGCCGTCCACCGGAAAAAGAAAAACCGGCCCTAGAGCCGGTTCTTCGTATTCAGCGATGGGCCGATCTAGCTCGGCTGACGCAATTTACTTCAGCTTCTTGAGGCGAGCCGCGAGACGCGCCTTGTGACGCGAGGCCTTGTTCTTGTGGACGAGGCCCTTGTTGACGAGCGAGTCGACCGTCGAAGCGGCTTCGCGGTAGGCGACGGTGGCATCGTCCTTCTTGCCGCCGGCAATCGTTTCGATCGCCTTACGGATGGCCGAACGCGAACGCGAACGCAGCGCGACGTTGCGGGCGCGGTGCTTGACGGCTTGACGGGCGGCTTTCTCTGCGGACTTGGTGTTGGCCACTGCTATGTGCTCTAAGGGTCTGAAAAAAGGCGCGTATTTTCGCGGTGACCCTCCCACTTGTCAACGTTTTCCGGGGCCTGGCTCCGGTATAGTCCGCCTTCCGTCATGAGTCGCGCGATCTTCAAGAACACCTCCGTCGTCGGGCTGACCACCTTGCTCTCCCGAGTGACCGGTTTGCTGCGCGATATGGTCTATTCGCAGGCGTTCGGCGCCGGCACCCTGATGGATGCCTTTCTGGTCGCTTTCAAGATCCCGAACTTCCTACGACGGCTCTTCGCCGAAGGGGCGTTCTCGCAGTCTTTCGTGCCGGTGATCTCCGAATACAAGGTTCGGCGCGAGCAGGCGGCTGTGAAGGAGCTTGTGGGCGATGTGACGGGCACGCTCGGCGTCGTGCTTTTCGTGGTCTCGGTGATCGGGGTCGTCGCAGCGCCACTGATCATCCTGCTTTTCGCGCCAGGGTTTACGCAGGCTGAGGGCAAGTATGAGCTTGCCGTTGAGATGCTGCGCTGGACCTTTCCGTACATTTTTTTCGTCTCGCTCACTGCGCTCTTCAGTGGCGTACTCAACAGTTACGGTCGCTTCGCGGTGCCGGCGTTCACCCAGGTCATCATGAACCTCGTGATGATTTTCTTTGCGCTCGTCGTGGCGACGAACGCCAGCAATCCGGGCGTGGCACTTGCGATCGGTGTATTTGTATCGGGCGCGGCACAACTGGTTTTCCAATTGCCAGCGGTTGCACGACTCGATCTATTGTCTTGGCCACGGTGGCGGCCGGCAGCGGAGGGCGTACGACGTATCGGCAAGTTGATGCTGCCCGGTATCTTCGGCTCCTCGATGGCGCAGGTGAGTCTACTGCTCGACACGCTCATCGCCTCGTTCCTCGTTACCGGCAGCATCGCGTGGCTCTACTACGCTGATCGCTTGATGGAGTTTGCGCTCGGTGTCTTCAGCATTGCGCTCGCCACGGTGATCCTGCCAGGGCTCTCCGCGCATCACGCCAAAGGCGATGGTGAGCGCTTCTCGACCACGCTCGATTGGGCGCTACGCCTCGTGGTGTTGATCGTCGTACCGGCGTCGGTTGGGCTCTTCGTACTTGCTGGTCCCATCACGACGACGATTTTCGGCTACGGCGCCTTTACCGATAAAGACGTGCAAATGACGCAGTACGGATTGATGGCCTATTCATGGGGGCTTATCGGTTTCAGTCTCGTCAAGGTGCTCGCACCGGGATACTTTGCGCGTCAAGACACGCGCACGCCGGTTCGTGTCGGTTTGATCACGCTCGGTATCAACATGGGTATCAATGTCGCGGTGGTCTTGCCGGCGCACTACGCCGGTTTCGGAACGCCCTTCGTCTTGCTTGCAACGTCGACCTGTATCTCCGCCGCCATCAACGCCGCGCTGCTTTGGCGGGGTCTGCGTCGGGACGGCGTCTATCGACCCTTGCCGGGTTGGGGTGGGCTGATCTGGCGCGTGATCGCGGCCAACATCGTGATGGCGATCGGTTTGATCGCGTTGGACTCGCTGTTCGGCAATTGGCTCGATGCGTCGGCATTCACTCGTATGTGGCAACTCTCGCTCTGCGTCATCGCCGGCTTCGCCGTTTATGCGCTCGCCCTCTTGGCTATGGGGCTGCGACCACATTCACTTCGATTGTAGTTGTCACTAAACCATGGAACTCGTCCGCGGAAC
>JALRHE010000078.1 GCA_023253235.1 Steroidobacteraceae bacterium | reverse complement strand
TGATGCTGACGGCGCCGATGTTGCCATCTGCTGCTATCGATCAACTCTGTGCGAGCGTCGGTGAGTTTTTGGATAGCGTTGATTTGGGCGCGAGCCAGGCATAGTTAGCACGATATGAGCAGCAGCAAGCCAAACACCGACACAGCGTTCGAGTGGCGCGACTTTCTCGCCAAGCACCCCGACATTGAGGCGGTGCAGTTGTTCATCACCGATCCCTCCGGCGTCGCGCGCGGCAAGACGGCGAGCGTGTCGGAGCTCGAGCGTCTCTATGCAAGCGGTCGACCCGTCGCAGGCTCCATTCTCGGGCTCGATATCACTGGTACCGATGTCGATGCGACGGGTTTGGTCTGGGATACCGGCGATGCGGATCTCATCTGTCGAGCGGTACCCGGCACTTTGGCGCGGGCGCCGTGGCTCTCGCGTCCGACGGCGCAGGTGATGCTCTCGATGTATGAGCTCGACGGTCGTCCGGCCCCGGCGGATCCGCGGCATGTGCTCAAGCGGACGATCGAGCGCTTGCAGGCGAGGGGTTTCAAGCCGGTCGTTGCCGTCGAACTCGAGTTCTACGTGCTCGATGCCAAGAGCGGTGAACCGGCGGGTTCGTTGCGACGTGAGGAGGGCCGCATCGAGGCTTACAGTCTCGCGCGACTCGAAGAGCTCGCACCGATGTTCGACGAGATCTACTCGGCAGCGCGCGCGCAGGGGATCCCGGTCGAGACCCTGATGTCCGAATATGCGCCGGGTCAGTTCGAGCTCACGCTTACGCATCGTGACGATGCATTGCGTGCGGTCGACGAAGCGATCCTACTGAAACGCTTGCTGCGCGGCGTTGCCGCCAAGCACGGCAAACTCCTGACGTTCATGGCGAAACCCTATGCTGAGCTCGCCGGTAGCGGCATGCATATCCATGTCAGCCTCGCCGATGAGGCCGGGACCAATCAATTTGCGGCGGACGATCCAGCCGGTACGCCGTTGCTACGTCATGCGATCGGCGGTCTCAAAGCCACGATGGCCGAGAGCCTCCTGGTCTTCGCGCCCAACGGTAATTCGTATCGACGTTTTCGTAGCCAAAGCTACGCGCCGATCGCCGCGAGTTGGGGCATCAACAATCGCTCGGTGAGCCTGCGCATACCGACCGGCCCCGCGGCGTCGCGTCACGTGGAGCACCGTATCGCCGGGGCCGACGCCAACCCCTATCTCGTGGCCGCCACCGTGCTCGCGGGCATCGAGCACGGTATCGCGCAGGCGCTCGATCCCGGTCCTGCTGTGGTCGGCAACGGCTATGCCGCGGCCGAAGCCGCCGGTGCCCGGCGGGAGCTCCCCGCGACTTGGCATGAGGCCATCGAGCGGGCGGCCGAGTCCGAGTTCCTGCAGCAGGCTCTCGGGGCGGATTTTCTGACCATTTTTTTGGCGATCAAGCGCCAGGAGTGTGAGCGCTTTTCGGCTGAGGTAACCGAGCTCGATCGGCTGTGGTACCTACGCAGCAGTTGAGCCCTGGCTGAGCCTCGGCCAACCCCGGAACTTCGCGTGTTGCGCCCCTCGCGGCGTCTCCGTAACATCCTCGCCCCTTATGCGCACTCATTACTGCGGTCAAGTCAACGAAACCCTCATCGGCAGCACTGTCACCGTGGCGGGTTGGGTCCACCGTCGTCGCGATCATGGCGGCGTGATTTTCGTCGATCTGCGTGATCGCGAGGGTCTCGTGCAGATCGTTTGCGATCCGGACGCGGCGGAGGTCTTCGCCGAGGCTGAGAAATTGCGCAACGAATTCGTCGTCAGCATCACCGGTCTCGTACGGGCGCGCCCAGAAGGCACGACCAATGCGAATCTGGCCTCCGGCAAGATCGAGATGCTCGCCCGCCACATCGATCTTCTGAATCGTTCGGAGCCGCTGCCGTTCCAGCTCGACGAGAACGTCTCCGAGGAAGTGCGCCTGAAGTATCGCTATCTCGATCTGCGTCGCGACGTCATGAGTCAGCGTCTGCGTCAGCGTCACGAGATTACGAAGGCCATGCGCCACTACCTCGATGACGCCGGCTTCGTCGACATCGAAACCCCGATGCTGACCAAGGCGACCCCCGAGGGCGCGCGCGATTATCTTGTTCCCTCGCGTACGCACGCGGGCAAGTTCTTCGCGCTGCCGCAGTCGCCGCAGATCTTCAAGCAGTTGCTGATGGTCTCGGGCTTCGATCGCTACTATCAAATCGTGCGTTGTTTCCGCGACGAAGATCTGCGCGCTGATCGCCAACCCGAATTTACCCAGGTTGATATCGAGACTTCGTTCCTGAGTGAAGAAGAAATCATGGGCCTCATGGAAGGCCTGATCCGTTATGTGTTCAAGGATGCGCTCGACGTGGATCTACCGAACCCGTTCCCGCGGATGGCCTACGCCGAAGCGATGGGCCGCTTCGGTTCGGACAAGCCCGACATGCGTGTGACGCTGGAACTGACCGATGTCACCGATGCCGTGGCCGATGTCGCCTTCAAGGTGTTCAGCGGCCCGGCCACCACCGGTGGTCGCGTCGCCGCCATGCGTATCCCGGGTGGCGCCT
>JALRHE010000381.1 GCA_023253235.1 Steroidobacteraceae bacterium | reverse complement strand
GAAGATCCCGCGCTTGCTGCCGTCATCCTGCCGCGCTCTGGGTTAGGACATAAGCACGGCATCGTGCTCGGCAACTTGGTCGGCCTGATCGATTCCGATTATCAGGGGCAGTTGATGGTGTCGTGCTGGAACCGTGGCACGAGTACGTACACGATCCAGCCCGGCGAGCGGATCGCTCAGCTGGTGATCGTGCCGGTCGTACAGGTCGAGTTGGAGGTGGTCGACGAGTTCACTGCCACCGATCGCGGAACAGGCGGCTTCGGCAGTTCCGGTCGCGGCTGAGATCGCCGCGCGAGCTTAGCTCGCGCGTTCGACGATTGCGGTGACTCCCATGCCGCCTGCGGTACACACCGAAATCAAACCACGCTTCGAAGACGCGTCATCGGCGAGCAGCTTCGCCAGCGTCGCGATGATGCGCGCGCCGGTTGCCGCAAACGGATGGCCAATGGCGACACTGCTGCCTTTCACATTGAGTCGGCTTCGATCGATGCTGCCGAGCGCTCGATCACGACCGAGTCGATGACGACAGAACTCGTCGGACTCCCAGGCCTTCAGCGTGCACAGCACTTGCGCGGCGAAAGCTTCGTGGATTTCGTAGTAATCGAAATCCTGTAACGTGAGTTTGGCGTCGTTGAGTATGGCAGGTACTGCGTATGCAGGCGCCATCAATAAACCTTCCTCGCCGCCCAAGAAATTGACCGCAGCCGCTTTGCCGAAACTCAAATAAGCAAGCACGGGCAGACCCGCTGCGCGCGCCCAAGATTCGCTCGCCAACAACACGGCTGCGGCGCCATCGGTCAGCGGGGTGCTATTGCCCGCAGTCAAGGTACCTGCACTCGAGCGGTCAAAGCTCGTGCGCAACGCCGAGAGCTTTTCGATCGACACGTCGGCGCGCACGTTGTCGTCGCGCTGCAACCCGGCCAGCGGCGTGACGAGCTCCGAGTAGAAGCCCGCTTGCCATGCTGCGGCCGCGTTTCGATGGCTAGCGTAGGCCAGTTGATCTTGCTCGGCGCGACTCACTTTCCAACGCTGCGCCATCTGCTCGCAGCTCTGTCCCATCGAAAGCCCGGTGCGTGGCTCGCCGGCGTTCGGCAACTCAGGGGCGAAATGTCTCGGTCGCAGTGACAAAAAGGGCGTGAGCTTGGCGAGTGCGCCACGGGCACGGTGTGCCTTCATCAAGATTTGCCGATAACCGCGCGGATACACGATCGGCGTATCGCTGACGGTGTCGACACCAGCAGCGATGCCACAATCGATCTGACCGAGCGCGATTTTATTGGCGATCTGAATTGCTGCTTCGAGACTCGTGCCACAGGCGCGCTGCAGATCATAGGCCGGCGTATGCGGGTCGAGCTGGGTGCCAAGCACGCTCTCGCGTGCCAGGTTGAAGTCTTTCGAGTGCTTCATCACGGCGCCCGCCGCAACCTCGCCGAGTTGCCTTCCGGCCAGCCCGTACTTGTCGACCACGCCTTGCAGCGCGGCGGTCAACATCGCCTGATTGTCGAGCTTGGCGTAGGCGCCATGGGCTCGAGCGAACGGGATGCGAGACCCACCGACGATGGCGACGCGTCGGATCGACTGGCCTACCAACATATCAGCGTGCCTGCCCTTGCTTGAGTCGCTCGTGATAGCGATCACGTAGCGCACGATGACGCGAGTCGAGCGATTCGAGTTGACCGTTGGCCACGACGAGTTCAGGCAAGCTCGAGACCTCGAGCGGATCGCCGGACCACATCACGAGATC
>JALRHE010000356.1 GCA_023253235.1 Steroidobacteraceae bacterium | reverse complement strand
AACATGCCGTCCGATTTGGCCGAGATTCGTCGTCTGGTCGAAGGTATCGGTGCCGAGGTGAACATGATGTTCCCGCTCGGCTCGCATCTCGAGGACATCGCCAAACTGGCCGATGCCGAGGTGAACGTCTGTTTGTATCGCGAATACGGTCGCATGCTGTGCGAGGGGCTCGAGCGCCCGTGGTTGCAAGCGCCGATCGGCTTGCACAGTACGACCAAATTTCTCCGCTCGCTCGGCGAACTGCTCGGTCTCGATGCCGAACCGTTCATCGAGCGCGAGAAGCACACCACCATCAAGCCGTTGTGGGATCTTTGGCGCTCCGTCACCCAAGATTTCTTCGGCACCGCGAGTTTCGCCATCGTAGCCGGCGAGACCTACGCACGTGGCGTGCGCCACTTCCTCGAATCCGAGCTCGGTCTGCCGTGCATGTTCTCTTATGCGCGACGGCCCGGAGTCAAGCCCGACAACGCGGCCGTACGTCAAGCGGTACGCGAGAAAACCCCCCTCGTGTTATTCGGCAGCTATAACGAGCGTATGTACCTGGCCGAGCTCGGACCTCGCGCAATGTACATCCCGGCTTCTTTTCCCGGCGCGATCATTCGTCGCCATACGGGAACCCCTTTCATGGGTTATGCCGGGGCAACTTATTTGGTGCAGGAGGTTTGCAACGCGTTGTTCGATGCGTTGTTCCACATCCTGCCGCTTGCCACGGACATGGACAAAGTCGACCCGACACCGGCGCGTCAAGCGCGCGAAGCGAGTGTGTGGGACGAGGAGGCGTTACGCCTGCTCGATGAGTACGTGGCCAATGAACCCTATCTGGTACGCATCTCTGCCGCCAAACGTCTGCGCGATCTCGCCGAGATCGCTGCGCGTGCAGCGGGAGAGGAGCGTGTCACGGCGGCCCGCGTTGCACGCGCGCGGGCGGAGCTCGCTGCGGGGCGTGCCGCTTGAGGACGGGGGGAAAGCATTGTCGGGCGCAGGTTTCGATCTGCGTCGTCAATCCCTTCCGCGCGGGAGTGCGCGGTGTTGAGAAAACTGTCTATGGAGGTGATTAACAATGGCAAGTCTATCTGGACTTACGGCCGATGAGGCCAAGGCATTCCACTCGCTCTACATGTCGAGCTTCTTGGGATTCCTGGTTGTTTCAGCGGTTGCCCATTTCCTCATTTGGCAATGGCAGCCCTGGTTCTAATTCGTAATTTTTAGGAGTACACAAACATGTGGCGTATATGGATGCTCTTCGACCCGCGTCGTGCGTTGGTCGCGATGGCCATCTTCGTGTTCACCATCATCATGGTGAATCACTTCGTGATGCTGACCAGCAAGTACGCGTTCTGGCTCGAAGGGCCGGGGCCGGGTGGTCAGGCAGTAGCCAGCGTTCAACACAACGCTCCGCTGCCTTCCGGGAACTAATTCCGGAACGCGGAAGGCGGCGGCGAAGTCCTTTGGATTTTGTCCGCCGCCCGACGCGGTCGGCTACTCGCGAGATTTAACGACGACCCTCAAGACGGGGAATAGTCATGGCGATGCTCAACTTCGAAAAAAAATACCGCATCCGCGGTGGAACCCTGGTCGGCGGCGACCTGTTCGACTTTTGGATAGGCCCGTTCTACGTCGGATTCTTCGGCGTCACGACGGCCTTCTTCGCTTTGCTCGGCACGGCTTTGCTCGTGTACGGCGCTGCGCTGGGTGACCACACCACGGGATTGCAAACCTGGAATCTTTGGCAGATCAATATCGCGCCACCAGACCTCAAGTACGGTCTTGGACTCGCGCCACTCGCTGAGGGAGGCATCTGGCAGATCGTGACGATCTGTGCGATCGGTGCATTCTCCTCGTGGGCGCTGCGTGAGGTGGAGATCTGTCGCAAGCTCGGCATGGGATATCACGTGCCCGTCGCGTTCTCGAGCGCCATCCTGGCTTATGTCACCTTGCAGGTGATCCGGCCGGCGCTGCTCGGTGCGTGGGGTCATGCATTCCCTTACGGCATCTACAGTCACCTCGACTGGGTGTCGAACGTGGCTTACCAATACCTGCACTTCCACTACAACCCTGCGCACATGGTTGCCGTGACGTTCTTCTTCACGACGACGCTGGCGCTGGCGCTGCACGGAGCGTTGGTGCTCTCGGCGATCAACCCCAAGAAGGGTCAGGTGGTTAAAACCGCCGAGCACGAGAACAGCTTCTTCCGCGACAACATCGGCTACTCGATCGGCACGCTCGGCATCCACCGTTTCGGCTTGCTGCTCTCGGTAAACGCCGGCGTGTGGAGCGCGATCTGCATCGTGGTCAGTGGTCCCTTCTGGACTCGTAGTTGGACGGACTGGTGGGCCTGGTGGCTCAACCTGCCGATCTGGAACTGAGGTG
>JALRHE010000254.1 GCA_023253235.1 Steroidobacteraceae bacterium | reverse complement strand
TGTCGGTGAACACCGTGATGGTGTGCTTGGCATCCTTCGCACCGAACACCACCATCTGGGCCTCGGGCACCTGACCGATCAGCGCCAGACGCGCTTCGCGACGACGGGTTTCACTGAGGTTGTTCTCCGTCGCCAAATCGTAGAGATCGCCATCGAACGCATACTTTCCGTCGGCGCTCAAATAAATGACGTCAGCCCCGCGAGCGTATTCAAAGATTCCGGGTAACGGCGAGGGACGAAAATCACTGAGCTTACTGCCCGGCATCTTCTTGACGAGTTCCGCACGCGGATCCGGCTTCTTCGCGGTGCCTTGCGACGCGTTTTGCGACCATGCTGGCAGAACGCACATCGCAGCTAGCACAAACAACAGTCCGCTTCGGCGAAAGCCTTGAATCATCAGCATTTTCATGGGGTGGAGTTTAACACTCAGCCTCGCGGGTGATGTGTCTCATGCAGCGCTTTCATGCGCTCTCGCGCCACGTGGGTATAGATCTGCGTGGTCGACAGATCGCTATGCCCGAGCAGCATCTGCACCACGCGCAAGTCCGCGCCGTGATTCAACAAATGGGTCGCGAAAGCGTGCCGGAGGGTATGCGGCGAGAGGGGTTTGTCGATGCCGGCATTGCGGGCATGGCGCTTGATCAGGTGCCAGAAGGCCTGACGGGTCATCGCCTCCCCCTCTCGTGTCGGAAACAAATGTTCGCTCGATCGGCCCTCGAGTAAGGCGGCGCGTCCACGCTGTTCGAACTGCTGCAGCGCCTCGACGGCGGCAGCACCGATCGGCACGAGGCGCTCGCGATTTCCCTTACCCGTGACACGCACCACGCCTTGATTCAAATTCACCTGCGTGTAGCGCAAGGCGATCAACTCGGATACCCGCAAGCCGGTGGCGTACAGCATCTCGAGCATCGCTCGATCACGTAGTGCCCGTGGCTCATCACCGGCTGGCGCCGCCAACAAGGCCTCGACTTCTGCCTCGCTCAGCGACTTGGGCAGACGCCGCCCGAGTCGCGGTGCCGAGATCTCGAGTGTGGGATCGTCAGCCCGATGTCGCTCACGCACGAGATGACGATAAAAGCGACGGAAGGTCGACAACTGTCGCGCCGTCGATCGCGACTTCGTACCCTGCTCGGCACGTAACGCCAGATACGCCAAGAGGTCGGCACGCGATGCCGACGCGACATCGATCGAACGGGGTGCGAGCCAGCGCTGCAGCGCGAGCAGATCGGCGCGATACGCGGCCAAGGTGTTCTGCGAGAGACCTCGCTCCATCCACAAGACATCCAGAAATCGCAGTACGACAGGATGGATTTCGACTGATTGGTGTGGCGTGTCGTTCATTGACTTTGCAGTGCTCGCACCCAAGGATACCGCGCCATGTCGGAAGGTCGAGACAACCTGCAGCGTGAGTCCGCCGTCGCCTTGATGGGCCGGGTGCTCTACGGCTCCTATGCCTGGGTCGTGTTCGTCCTGATCGCGCTCGGCTTGTTGCTGTTGCTGCTGTTCGTGCCGAACGTGCAACGCCGTCGGCACTACGCCGGGGTCGCCGCGAGACTCGTCATGCGCTGCAGCTTCCACCCGCTGCACATCACCGGGGTTGAGCGCCTGCCGCACGGTCAGTGCGTCGTCGCCGCCAACCATGCGAGCTACATCGATGCCATCGTCATCAAGGCTGTGCTACCCGATCGATTCGCCTATGTAGTCAAACGTGAAATGGCGGCGGTGCCGCTGGCGGGTCTGCTACTCGAACTGCTTGGCACCGAGTTCGTCGAACGCTTCAACCGCCACCGCGGCGGACTCGATGCGCGTCGAGTGCTGCGCACCGTTTCGGGCGGCCAAGCGCTGCTGTTCTTTCCGGAAGGCACATTCGTCGGCGAACCCGGCCTGTTGAAATTCAACAACGGTGCATTCAAGAGCGCCGTCGCTGCCAACTGCCCGGTCGTCCCCTGCGTCCTGCGCGGAACGCGTCGGATCCTGCCGAGCCCACGATTCTTCCCTAGGCCCGGTCGCGTCGAGGTCGAGTTTCTCGATCCTGTCCTACCCGACGCCGACTTGCCCCCAGAACAGCAAGTCGCCGCACTGCGCGAGCACACGCGAGCGGCCATCCTGAGTCGTTTAGACGAGCCTGATCGAAGCTGACCCGACCACCCGCTCGCGGGGTGCGCAGGCGGTGTCGCTTGGCTACACTTGGCGGCTCTCCCAGCCTCCATTGCAGTACAGGTTCAGCCATGTCCGATTCCGTCGTGATCCTCTCCGCGCGTCGCACACCGATTGGCGCTTTCCAGGGAGTGCTAGCACCGGTGACCGCCCCGCAACTCGGCGCCGCCGCCATCCGTGGGGCCCTCGAGTCGGCGGGAATCACCCCGGAGCAGGTGGACGAAGTCATCATGGGTTGTGTGCTACCCGCAGGTCTCGGTCAGGCACCGGCTCGCCAAGCCGCTCTGGCTGCCGGCATCCCGAATTCGGTTCCTGCCACGACGATGAACAAGATGTGCGGCTCGGCGCTCAAGGCCATCATGATGGCCGCAGACCAGATTCGCGCGGGCGAGGCCGGCGTGATGGTCGCTGGCGGACTCGAGTCCATGACCAACGCACCGTACCTGTTGCCGAAAGCGCGCAGCGGCTATCGCATGGGTCACGGCGAAGTGCTCGACCATATGTTCTACGACGGTCTGCAAAGCGCTTGGGACGGACAAATGATGGGCTGTTTCGCCGAGAACACGGCCGGGCGCTACCAGTTCAGTCGCGCCGACCAAGACGCCTTCGCCGCCGAGTCGGTGCGCCGTGCACTTGCCGCCGTGGAGTCGGGTGCGTTCGCCAAAGAAATCGTGCCCGTCACGGTCAAGGGCCGAAAGGGCGAAGTCGTGGTGGATCGCGATGAGACGCCGTTCACTTGCGATATCGCCAAGATCCCGCAATTGAAGCCAGCCTTCCGCAAGGATGGCACGGTCACCGCCGCCAGCTCCTCGTCGATCTCCGACGGCGCTGCTGCCGTGGTGCTTGCCAGCGAGTCGGCCGCTGCCAAAATCGGCGCGAAGCCACTCGCCAAAATCGTCGCCTACGCGAGCCACTCGCAGGAGCCGGAGTGGTTCACCATCGCGCCGGTCGGTGCGATCCAAAAAGTGCTCGCGCGCACCGGTTGGAAAGCGAGCGACGTCGATCTTTTCGAAGTCAACGAGGCCTTTGCAGCCGTCGCGATGTCCGCTGCCAAAGATATCGGCATCTCGGCGGATAAACTCAACGTGAATGGTGGCGCTTGTGCACTGGGTCATCCGGTGGGTGCCACGGGCGCTCGCATCGTCGCCACTTTGCTGCATGCGCTCATCGCACGCGGTGGACGTCGTGGTATCGCCTCGCTGTGTATCGGCGGCGGCGAAGCAGTCGCCATCGCAATCGAGCGAGTCTGACGATGGACATTCGCGCTGCGAAAGCCGTCGTCACCGGCGGCGCTTCCGGCCTCGGTGCCGGTGTCGGTCGTTATCTCGCGAGTCGCGGCGCGCAGGTGACACTCGTTGACTTGCAAGCCGAGGCCGGTCAAAAAACGGCGGCAGACATTGGCCCTGCAGCACGCTTCATCCAGTGTGACGTCACGCAAGAAGCGGCAGTT
>JALRHE010000178.1 GCA_023253235.1 Steroidobacteraceae bacterium | reverse complement strand
GGAGGTCGGCATTTTCGATTCGCCCGAACCGAATGCCTTCGCCACCGGTGCCAATAAGAACAAGGCGCTGGTCGCCGTCAGCACGGGCTTGTTGCGCAGCATGCGCAAGGAAGAAGTTGAGGCTGTACTCGGTCACGAGATCGGCCACGTCGCCAACGGCGACATGGTGACGCTCACGCTGATTCAGGGCGTGGTCAACACCTTCGTCATCTTCCTCGCTCGCGTCATTGGCAACTTCGTCGACAAAGTCATCTTCAAGAACGAAAACGGCGGTGGCTTCGCCTACTTTGCCGTGGTGATCGTCGCCGAGATCTTCCTCGGTATCTTGGCGAGCACCATCGTGATGTGGTTCTCGCGCAAGCGTGAGTTCCGTGCCGATGCGGCCGGTGCCGTGCTGGCGAGCCCAGGGGCCATGATCGGCGCGCTCGAGGCGCTCAAGCGCGCTCAACAACGCCAGCAGCCCGAGGGCCTTCCCGAGCAGATGGCCGCTTTCGGCATCAACTCGGGCGTCCCGAGCGGCTTGAAGCGACTGTTCATGAGCCACCCGCCGCTCGATGAGCGCATCGAGGCGCTGCGTCGCATGAACGGGCTCGTCTAAAAGACGACCGTAGCGCGGCTTTTGTTGCAGCGAATGCGCCGCGTCGAGGTCAAGCTCGGCGCGGCGCGTTTACTTTGGGGAGTGAGATTTGGCAATTTGGCAGCGTCTTTTGAGGATTGATTCGTGATCGATGACTCCCCCGCACCGACGCTTTGGCGTCGCTGGATTCGTGCCTTCGTCAACTGGTTCGACACTGGTCCGCTGGTGGCTCCAGCCGATGGTTCCGCTCTGCCCGAGATTCCCGATCGTATCGAGTGGGCCCGTATTCTGCCGTTCATCGCCATGCACCTCGCCTGCTTCGCCGTTATCTGGGTGGGCTGGAGTCCGGTCGCAGTTGCGGTTGCCATCGGCGCGTACTTGGTTCGCATGTTCGCGATCACCGGCTTCTACCACCGGTACTTCTCGCACCGATCGTTCAAAACCTCCCGTGCCGGGCAGTTCATCTTTGGTTTGATCGGAGCGACCGCCGTACAACGTGGACCGGTCTGGTGGGCGGCTCACCATCGTCACCACCACGCCTATTCAGACAAGCCGGAAGACGTGCATTCGCCAGCTCAACACGGCTTCCTACGCTCGCACATGGGCTGGTTTCTCACCGCGCGAGGATTTCAGCCGGATCTGCGACGCGTCAGAGACCTGCTGCAATTCCCGGAGCTCTGCTGGCTCGACCGCTTCGACATCGTGGTACCGACGCTGTTCGCAACGGGCATGTTCGGTCTCGGCGTCGTGCTGCAACAGTTCGCACCCGAGCTCGGTACCAGCGGCGGTCAGATGTTGATCTGGGGCTTTTTCATCTCGACCGTGGCCTGCTACCACGGCACTTACACGATCAACTCGCTCTCGCACGTGTTTGGCAAGCAACGATATCGAACCGGCGATACGAGTCGAAACAACTGGCTGCTCGCACTGCTCACCTTGGGTGAAGGCTGGCACAACAATCACCACCATTTCCCGAGCTCGACTCGTCAGGGTTTTTATTGGTGGGAGATCGACGTCACCTTCTACGTGCTGAAGGTCTTGTCTTGGCTCGGCATCATTTGGGACCTCAAGCCGGTACCCGCATCGGCCCGCGACCATTCCCCGCGGCGTATCCGCTGAGGAGCGAATCGTGAGCCGAGTTGCCATCGTCGGCTCCGGAATCGCCGGTCTCACCGCCGCCTGGCACTTGCGTCGCGACCACGAGGTCGTGGTCTACGAGTCCAACGACTACCTCGGCGGTCATACGGCCACCAAAGACGTACAGATCGGCGATCGCTCGTATGCGATCGATACCGGATTCATCGTCTTCAATGATTGGACATACCCCAACTTCATCGCCTTGTTGACGGAACTCGGCGTCGAGTGGCAGTGGTCAAATATGAGCTTTTCACTGCGCTGCGAGCGCAGTGGTCTCGAGTACAACGGCACTTCGATCAACTCGCTGTTCGCGCAGAGAAGGAATATCGTCAATCCGAGATTCCTGCAGATGATCGCCGACATCCTGCGATTCAACCGCGACTGTCGGTCCTTGTTGCGCGATACAACCCACTCGGAAACTCTCGGCGACTACCTGCGGCGCGAACGATATTCACGCGCCTTCATCGAGCGGTACATCGTGCCGATGGGTCGCGCCATCTGGTCGGCGACGGGCAGCGGTATGCTGAATTTTCCTGCACGTTTTTTCGTCGATTTCTTCCATCGACACGGCTTTCTCAATATCGATGATCGCCCGGTGTGGCGCACCGTTCGAGGCGGGTCGCGCGAATACGTTCGGCAGATGACACGAATTTTTGCACAGGACGGACGTGTGACCACTCGGGTCAAAACCCCCGTCAAGCAGATACGTCGCCACGCCGATCGCATCGAGATCGTCGATGCGCAAGGCGAACTCGATCGCTTCGATTACGTGTTCATGGCCTGCCACAGCGATCAGGCCTTAGCCATGCTCGAGTCGCCGACCGATACCGAGCGTGACGTACTCGGCGCGTTTCCTTATCAGCCCAATGAAGCGATCCTGCATACGGATACGCGCGTGCTGCCGCGCAAACCTCTCGCACGCGCGGCGTGGAACTACCATTTGCGCGA
>JALRHE010000157.1 GCA_023253235.1 Steroidobacteraceae bacterium | reverse complement strand
GCGAGATCGGCGAGATCTTTGCGACGCTCCGGCGCCATGGTGCCGATGCCGCTGATCTGGATGCCGATGCTCGCGAGGTTCGCAAAGCCTGCCAGTGCGTAGATCGTGATCAAGCGGGAGTGCTCCGAAAGCGCATTGGTCGGCATCGACGAGAGCTGGATATAGGCGATGAATTCATTAAGCACGCTTTTCACGCCGAGCAGTGATCCGACCGTCATCGCCTCGTGCCAGGGCACGCCCATCAACCAGGCGATCGGCGCGAAGATCCAACCGGCGATGCGCTCGAGCGTCATCGCCTCACCGCCGACATAGGGCAAAAATCCGACGATGCTGTTGGCCAGCGCGACGAAGGCTGTCAGCACGATCAAGATCGCGACGATGTTCAGATAAAGGGCCAGACCATCACCCGTGCCGCGGGTGATCGAGTCCATCGCGCTTTGGTAAATGCGCGGCGGCGCCTGCAGCTCCTGACGGTCGGCGTCGTCACCGGGCAGCATCAAGTGTGCGAACAGGATGGCAGCGGGCACCGACATGATCGACTTGGTGATGAGGTGGCCTAGAACGCCATCGAAGAGTTGGCCGAGCATGGCCGAGTAAATCACCATCACCGAGCCTGCGATGGTGGCCATGCCGGCGGTCATGACGAGCAGCAACTCGTAGCGCGACATGCGCTCGAGATAGGGTTTGACGAGCAGCGGCGCCTCGGTTTGGCCGAGAAAAATATTGGCAGTGGCAACGAGGCCGGCTGGACCTTTGGTGCCGAGTGCGCGTTCGAACACCGCAGAGATGGCGCGGATGACGACGGGCAAAATACGCCAGTACCACAAGAGCGCCGAAAGAGCCGACATCACGATGACGAGCGGCAAGACCTGAAAGGCGAAGGTGACGACCGCATTCGGGTTGGTGACGGTGAACGGTGTGTCGCCACCACCTAAGTAACCAAACACGAAAGAGGTGCCCTTCATGGTGGCGGCGCCGAGTGCGCCGACCGCCTGGTTGAGATAGAGCAGTCCGTCTTTGATGATCGGTGCCTTCAAGAGCAGCGCACAGATCACGAATTGCAGTACGACCGCAACGGCGATGAGCTTCCAGTTGACCTTGCGCCAGTTGCTCGACATCGGCAGTGCGATGGCGATGAACACGACGATACCGAGCAGGGCTTGCGCGTAAAGCATCAGTGAGTTCCCCAGATTTTCGAATTATTTGAGTTTGATTTCGCGCAGCCGCTCTTGCAGATATTCCTCGGCAAGAATCGGTGGCAAGGGCTCCGGACGCCCCGGGCCGACGCAGGAAGGTAGCGCGGCGATCGGGAAGTCCGGGTTGAAGTGCAGAAAGAACGGCATCGAGAAGCGGGCGTTTTTGGCGCGATCGCTCACCGGGTTGATGACGCGGTGGCTCGTCGAGCGGAGCGCGCCATTGGTGAGGCGCTGCAACATGTCACCGACGTTGACGACCATCGAGCCCGGCGCAGGGTTCACCGACAACCACTCGCCTTGTTTGGTCAGCACTTGGAGTCCTGGTTCCTCGGCGCCCAAGAGTAAGGTGATGACGTTGATGTCTTCGTGGGCGCCGGCTCGAATGCTCTCGGCTGGGTTCGGCGGCATCGGCGGATAATGGATGACGCGCAGCACGCTGTTACCGAGCTGCAC
>JALRHE010000146.1 GCA_023253235.1 Steroidobacteraceae bacterium | reverse complement strand
CGATGCGCTCGCTTTTCTCAGGCTGCGGCGCCGGCGCTTCGATGCGCGGTTTGGGCTTGTTAGCCGCTTTCTTGACCTGAACCTCGAGACTCTCCTTGCGAGCCGCCTTGCGCTCCTCGCCCTCGGCCACTACGGCCTGCTGCTGACGACGAGCACGCAGCCAATCGATCGCGCCCCAGAAGCCCCCGCCGGTGCGATCGACGATGGTCAACCACGAAATGCCGGAGGCCAGCGAAAACCCCGCCATCGCGCAAGCGAGAAGCAACAGCGTGCCACCGACGAAGTTGAAATTGCCGCGCATCCACTCGCCGACCAAGCTGCCGACGACACCACCTGCACTCTGGCGCAAGTCACCGGGCGCAAAGTGCAACGTTGCCAGAGCGCAAGACGCCGCGAGCAACAAGGCAAAGCCGCCAGCGCGTACGAAACTGTTGATACGCGAGACAGGCTCATCCTCATCGCCGCTCTCGCTCGCCCGACTACGGAAAATGATCCAACAGGCGCCGCCCAGCATCAGCGGAAACAGGAACGCAGGACCGCCAAAGAGGAAGAACAACGTGTCGGCGAGCCAAGCACCCTGCAGACCGATGAGGTTGTGGATGTCCCCGGCGCCCTCGCCGGTGAACGAGAAACCAGGATCCGCAGGATCGTAGGTCACGAGCGCCGCCAACAACATGAGCGCGATCGCACCCATCAGGATGATCACGACCTCGCGCAAACTACGCTTGACGCGTTCGGTGAAACGGGAGGGCTCTGCACCCTTCGCAGCAGTATCGGACAATGGGTTTATCCCGTGGCGGACCAGCGTCTGGAGACTGGGATTCTAATGGAATCGACTTGCACGTGGCATCCTGCTCGCACTGCCCCTAACATGCGCGCATGAGCACACATCGCAAATTGATCATTTTGGGTTCCGGACCCGCTGGTTATTCGGCTGCCGTCTATGCCGCCCGCGCCAATCGTGCGCCCATGCTGATCGCGGGGCTTCAGGAAGGCGGTCAGCTAATGACGACCACCGAAGTGGACAATTGGCCGGGCGATGCCCACGGCTTGCTCGGTCCCGCTCTCATGGAGCGCATGAAAGCGCATGCCTTGCGATTTGGCACGGAGATGGTGGGCGACCACATCCACACCGCGAAGCTCGACGAACGTCCGTTCCGACTGATCGGCGACCTTGGCGAATACACCTGCGATGCCCTGATCATTGCGACCGGTGCCTCGGCGAAATACCTCGGCCTCCCCTCGGAGGAGTCTTTCAAGGGGCGCGGTGTCTCCGCTTGCGCCACCTGCGATGGCTTCTTTTTCCGCGGTCAGTCCGTGGCTGTCATCGGTGGCGGCAACACAGCCGTCGAAGAGGCGCTCTACCTCTCGAACATCGCCGCACACGTCACGCTGGTGCATCGCCGAGATCGACTGCGCGCCGAGAAGATCATGCAAGACCGGCTCTTCGAGCGTGAAAAGGCAGGCAAGATTCGCATCATCTGGAACCACGAGGTCGATGAAGTTTTGGGTGACCAAAGCGGTGTGACGGGTCTGCGCGTTCGCGGCACGTCAGCTGCCGGCGCTGCCGCCGGCGTCGCGGAAGATCTTGCCGTGACCGGCGTCTTCGTCGCGATCGGTCACTCTCCGAACACCGAGATCTTCGCCGGTCAGTTGGCGATGAAAGACGGTTACCTCTCGGTGCACAGCGGCACCTCCGGCAACGCGACGGCGACCAGCATTGCGGGTGTCTTCGCCGCGGGCGATGTGGCCGATCACGTGTATCGCCAGGCCATCACCTCGGCGGGCTCCGGCTGCATGGCTGCGCTCGACGCCGACCGCTACTTAGAGCATCTCGATTCGCACTGAAGGGGCGCTCGCGATGCGCAGTCGTGTCATCGAGCGCATCCGTGATCTACCCGCATCCGAATGGAATGCGCTCGATCACCGCGGCTACCCGTTTTTGCGGCATGAGTTCCTGACGGCACTCGAGGAAAGCGGCTGCATCGGCTTTGAGACGGGCTGGCGCCCGCATTTCATCGTGCTCGAGGATGACGCCGGAATCGCCGCAGCCGCACCGGCTTGGCTCAAAGATCACTCCTACGGCGAGTTCGTCTTCGATTTCGCATGGGCTCAGGCTTATGCGCGGCACGGTCTGCGCTATTACCCGAAGCTGCTCATCGCCGCGCCTTTCACACCGGCGACCGGGCCACGCTTGCTGCATCGCCGAGGTCTGCCGACGAGCATGACATCCACGGCGTTGCTCGAAACGATTGCAGCGACAGCCGATACCCTGCACCTCGAGACAACGCACGTCTTGTTTCCGGACGCGACGGATCTTGCAACCTTGCGCGCGGATCCGGATTGGCTGTTACGTTGCGATTGCCAATTTCATTGGGAAAACCGCGGCTACCGCGACTTCGAGGATTTCCTCGCCACCTTCACAGCCGAAAAGCGCAAGAAAGCGCGGCGCGAACGACGTCGCGTTGCCGAGACGGGAATCCACTTCGAGCGGCGCTTCGGTCACGAAGCCACGCCCGAGGAAATCGAACGCGCCTGGCAATTGCACCGACGCACATTTCTGCAGCGCGGTAACGAGCCTTATCTGAATCTCGAGGCCTTCCGTCACATCGCAGCCACGATGGGCGAAGCACTGCAGTTCACCTTCGCCTGCGTTGGTAAAGAGATCGTCGCGGTCGCTGTTTTCTTTGTGGGTAGTGACACGCTTTACGGTCGTTACTGGGGATCGGCGGAGGAGTATCACAGCCTGCATTTCGAGACGTGCTATCACCAGGGCATCGAGTTCTGTATCGAGCGTGGCCTGCAACGCTTCGAACCGGGTACCCAAGGTGAACACAAGGTCAGCCGTGGTTTCGCGCCCACGTTCACCTGGTCAGCACATCGCATCGTTGAGCCGCGCTTTCGAGCGGCGATCGCCGATTATCTGGCTCGCGAAAAAATCGGCGTCGAGCAATATGCCGCAGGGATCGCCGAGCACGTCCCCTAT
>JALRHE010000145.1 GCA_023253235.1 Steroidobacteraceae bacterium | reverse complement strand
TGCGAGCTGCGCTCGCGCATCTCAAGGTCGATCGCGCCGTCGTCGTCGGCCCTCCCACGGGTGTGACGCTCGGCGTCGAGCTCGCGCGTCGCGCGCCGGCTCAGGTGCAATGTCTTGTGGCGCACGGTGTCCCGATCTACTCAGAAGCCGAAGCGAAGGCGCGTCTTGCCAACCCGCACTGGGATCAGAGCTACAAGGCTGATGGCGCGCATCTCTCGGAGAGATATACCTTCCTTTCTGGGCGTGTCGCCGGCAGCCCCGACGCCCTGCATTGGTCTGTGTTCTCGCTTTTCCTGGCCGGGCCCAACGAGTGGTTCGGTCATCACGCCGTGTTCCGCTACGACATGGCCGATGCCCTCAAAGAATTAAAGGTGCCGATGATCGTCCTCAGCAACCCGGACGATTTGCTCGACTTCACCCTCGATCGGGTACGGGCATTGCGACCGGACTTTAGCTACCGCCGGCTCGAGGGCACGTCATCCAATATGGCGTTTGATCAGCCGGCCGAGTGGATCGAGGCCGTCACCTCGAGCGTGGCCGCGAGCTGTCCGCGTTGAGGCGAACCAGTCTGCCCGGTCGCGCGCTCGTAACCTCGCCTTGGGTAGCGACCGCTTGGCCGGCGACCCAAGTGCCGATATAGCCTTCGCCCTTCTGCAGCAGGCGGCGACCACCCGCGGGTAGATCGCGCACGATCTGTGGCATGCCGGTGTCGAGGCGCGATGCGTCGATCAGATTCAGATCGGCACGCAAACCCACGGCAATCTCGCCCCGATCATTCAGTCCCATGTGACGTGCATTGCGGCGCGTCAGCATCTCGATGACGCGCTCGATACCAAGACCGCCATCGGCGATCGAGTGACCCCAGCGCGTCATGAGATACGTCGTCGTGCTCGCATCGCAGATCGTGCCGACGTGAGCACCCGAGTCCGAAAGGCCGTAGAGCGCGCGCGGATGCCGCAGCATCTCGCCGACTACGTCGAGCGAGCCATCGTTGTAGTTGAAGATCGGAAAATGCACGAGGTTCGAGCCATCGCCTTCGACTAGATAGTCGTACAAGGCTTCGATTGCACTGCATCCGCGCTGTTTCGCGACGACGTAAAAGCTTTGGGTGACGGGAGGCTCATAGTTGGGCGAACGACGCCCGCTCGTCATCAGCGGGAACATGCGTGCGCTGATGAGGTCGAGTTTGGCGAGCATCAGATCGACGATCGGCGGCACCGAGGTGCCATCGCCCGAGAGTCGCCCAGACTTCTCATTGAGGATGCGCGCTTTGCGCGAGGGTTCACGCAGCGCAGCGGCGCGCTCGGCGAGCGGTAGCGCCGCGACTTCGAGATAGCCCGGAAATCCCATGAAGGGATGGAAGGTGGTATCGAGCCCGAGAATGACGCCGATGCCTCGGGCACCCGCCTGCAACGAGAGCGGCAAACCCTGGGCAACGGCCGCATCGGTGCGGGCACGAATGGCACGCCATTGCTCTCCGCCCGGATCACGCTGCAACCAGGTCATCGACAGAGGGCGACCACTCTCGCGCGCCAGCAGTTCCACCAGGTCGAACTCAGCGTCGAATCCATCAGGGCCATGCAACAGGTTGAAATCGCTGACGAGCTGGACGACACCGCGCTCGCGCCCGCGAAACACGGCGGCAAGCGCTGCGAGTTCACGCGCATCGGCATCCGAGGCTGGGGTGGCAACGCCCGCCGTCGTTCGATGATTGTCGGTACGTCCAGTCGAAAACCCCGCTGCACCGGCATCGAGTGCCTCGCCGAGCGTGCGACACATCGCTTCGATTTCTGCAGGCGTTGCGACTTCCTGCGCGAGAGCACGATCGCCCATGATTGCCATGCGTAGCGGGTCGTGCGGTACCTGCACCAGGAAATCGAGGCTATGCGGCATGCGATCGAGCGCGTCCATGTATTCCGGAAAGCTCCGCCAATCGAAGCTCACGCCCTCCGCGAGTGCGGCTCCCGGAATATCCTCGACTCCTTCCATCAAAGAAATGAGATCGTCGACGGCCCTTTGCTTGTCACCGCTGCGTAGTGGTGCGAAACCGACGCCACAATTACCGAAAACGACGGTGCTCACACCATGGTGGATGCTCGGGCTGAAGGTTTCGTCCCAACTGGCCTGGCCGTCGAAATGGGTGTGGATGTCGACGAAGCCCGGCGTCAACCAAGCGCCCGAGGCGTCGATGCGCTGCTGCGCCGGCGCTGTGATCCGCCCGATCTCGACGATGAGGCCGTTCTGGATGCCGACGTCGGCGGTGCGAGCAGCCTGACCGCTGCCATCGAGGACGGTTGCGCCTTCAAACACCAGATCGTGCATCGAACTGTCTCCAAAGAAATGCCAGGCTCATACCCGAGACGATGTGCCAAATGCCCCATAGGCTCGCGATGATCACCATGCCGAGATCGGAATCGAACTGCAAGGCGATGATGCCGAGGGCGAGCCCCGAGTTCTGCATGCCGGCCTCGACGGTGATGGCGCGGCGTTGTGCGCTGCCGAGACCGAACAGGATGCCAGTCGTCCAGCCGAGTGCGAGACCGAGAGCGTTGTGGGCGACGACGAGCGCGAAGGGCAGCAGGATCGCCGCATTCAGCAAGTGCCGTTCGCGAATCAAGCCGATCACGATGAAGAGCAACAGAGCGATCAAGCCGAAGCGGCCGAGCGGCGCTTGCCATCGGTCGGCGAGCGCTGGACGGCGGTGTCGTAGCCACAAGCCCGCGAGCAGCGGGATACCGAGCAAGAAC
>JALRHE010000112.1 GCA_023253235.1 Steroidobacteraceae bacterium | reverse complement strand
GAAGATCGTCTCGAAAGCCGAAAATCGCTTTCTCGATCTGCGTACTCTGAATCCCTCCGTGCGTGCGACGGAGCTCGCAAACGCCATCGGCAAAGAGGCGTCGTTTGTCGAGGCTGTTCTGCGCGAGTCGAGCGAAGTCGTGCGGACCGCTCCCAATACGTTGATCACGCGACATCGGGCGGGCTATGTCATGGCCAACGCCGGCATTGATCGATCCAATGTGCCGGGCGATGAGCATATCGTTTTGCTCTTGCCCGAGGACTGCGATGCCTCGGCCGCTCGCTTGCGGGCCCAGTTTCCGACGCCTGCACCCGGTATCGTCATCAGCGACAGCTTCGGTCGTCCGTGGCGCGAGGGTGTGGTCAACGTAGCGCTCGGTGTGGCCGGTGTCGTGGCGTTGATCGATCGACGCGGGGGTGTCGATCGGCACGGTAGAACCTTACAGGTGACCCAGATCGCACTGGCCGACGCTATCGCGGCGGCGGCGGGTATCGTGATGGGCGAGACGACCGAGGGCACGCCAGTCGTCTGGATACGTGGTCTTGCAGAGTACGCCACCGAGAGCGACTCCGGATCGACCTCTTTGCTACGGCCTAGAGCGCACGATCTGTTCAAATGAGCACGCCACGCGTCATCCTGCTCTGCGGCGGCGTCGGTGGCGCAAAATTGGCGTTGGGTCTCGACCGATCATTGCCGTCGGGCGACCTCGCGATCGTCGTCAACACGGGCGATGATTTTGATCACCTGGGACTGCGGATTTGTCCTGATCTCGATACGGTGCTCTACACGCTTGCCGGTGTCGTGCATCCGGAGCAGGGCTGGGGGCGCGCCGATGAGACCTTTGCGATGCTCGATGAGCTCGCTCGGCGCGGTGGTCCCGATTGGTTCCGGTTGGGCGATCGAGATTTAGCGTTGCACTTGCAGCGCAGCCTGCGTTGGCGTCGCGGTGATCGGCTGACGGAGATCACGGCGGATCTCGTGTCGCAGTTTGGCGTTCACTCGGCGATCCTGCCGATGACCGACGACATCGTCGCGACACGGCTGGATACCGCCGAGGGAACACTCGACTTTCAGGACTATTTCGTGCGGCGGCGCTGTGCACCTGTGGTGCGCGAGATCCACTACGACGGTGCGACGGCAGCGTCGATGTCGCCGGCGTTTTTGCGAGCACTCTCGAGCCCGCGACTTGAGCGCATCGTCATTGCGCCATCGAACCCGTTGCTGAGTATCGCCCCGATCTTGTCGATTCCCGGTGTCAGCGATCAGCTACGCAAGACCGGCGTGCCGATCGTCGCGGTTGCACCGTTGATCGGAGATCGCGCCGTCAAGGGTCCCACCGCCAAGCTGATGCAAGAGCTGGGGATGCGAGCGGGAGTGGTCGGCGTATACGATTTTTACGCCGAGCGGTATCCCGCGTTGATCGATGCCATGCTGATCGATCGCTCGGATGGCCACGAAGCGACCGCGATCGGGTGTGTCGTGGCATCCACCGACACCTTGATGCAGACTATGGATGATCGCCTGCGCGTCGCGCAGAGCGTGCTCGAGTTATCGGTCAAAGGGGGTCGACCGTGACGCGAATCGTGGCCGTCGTGCCGGTCCGTTCCTTGTCGGAAGGTAAATCGCGCCTTGCCGATGTGCTCTCGCCGCGTCGGCGCGCGGCGTTGATTGAGTCCATGCTCTCGCGCGTGCTCTCGTCCCTGCGCGCCTCGAAAACCATTGACCAAATCGTTGTTGTCAGTCCAGACGAGACTCTGTCGCTCCCCGTAGGCGTCGAGCGATTACGCGATCGTGGCTTGGGTCTTAACGAAGCAATCCAGTTTGCCCGTCAACGCGTCGAGGCTTCGGCCGGAGCCATGCTCGTCGTCGCAGCGGATGCACCGCAAGTCACGACTGCCGAGATCGATCGACTGGTCGAGCGGGCGCGTGACGTCGAGGTTGCGATCGTCCCTGACCGACACGGGCTAGGTACCAATGCCCTGTGGATGCGATTGCCGACACGCTTCGAGCCGCAGTTTGGCGCCCACAGTGCGCAGGCTCACGTCGCCGAGGCGAAACGGCGCGGTCTCAGTCATCTCGTGCTGCCAGTGCCGGGTCTATCGCACGATGTCGATGTCGAGAGTGATCTCGATGGTGAACCGATGCCCGATGAAGTGGCGCGTCTGCTCGCTGACGAGAGTGACATGCCCGCCTTGTTGCGTCGTGCCGAGAAACTCACCAC
>JALRHE010000021.1 GCA_023253235.1 Steroidobacteraceae bacterium | reverse complement strand
AACGACGAGCCGATGAAGGTGTTCGCGTCGTTAACCGTCGTGGTGTTGTCCTGGTCGAAGTTGCCGCGATACCGGCTGCGTACGAAGGACGCATTCAGATACGTGCGCTCACCCACCCACTCGGCCTCGAGGCTTGCCTCGTAGTACTTGGTGTAAGCGCCATCCATCTCGGCGATGACATAGGTCGAGCCACCGATCTCGGCTCGCACGTCAGCCAGGTTCGGCACATAGAGACCCAAGGCACGAATATTGGCTGGAGCACCGCCGTTCGGTGCGTACACACGCAAACGAGCGTCGTTCGGCACGTCTTCCCAGAAATGCGAACCCTCGCGATAGCGCAGGTGACCGCGCAACGACCAGCCGGATGCCAGCGCCTTCGTCGTGCCAATCGTGAACTCGTCGATGCGACGCGGCTTCAAGCCATCGGCGAAGAATTTACCGCTAGACGAGCCACGATAAGCCGCCTCGAGGAAGTTGCCGGCGCTGTCGAAGCGCACGTCGACCAAACGACCGAACAAGCTACGATCCCAAGAGGCCGCACGCGCGAGCGATGAGGCTTCGGGGTTGTAGGAGGCGAAGTTGGCAAAGATCGTGTCGTTGCCTTCGTAGCGCCAAGTCACACCCAAGCGCGGCTGGATCATGTCCTTCCAATCGACGGTGTACATCTTGTAGCGGTTGCCCGGTGCAAGCTCGTAACCCGAAATCGTGCCCGCCTTCGGACGCAGACCCTGACCGTAGAGCTCGTCCTGACTGATGAGCACGCCGAGGTTGTACTCGAAATCACCGGCGGTGATGGTGTCGTTGATCTCGAGGTTGTAAGACTTGACCTGCGAGTCGATCGACGGCGTCAGAGGGTTGCCAGCCGAGTCGGTGGCACCCGCCTGCAGCAGCGTGGCCTGATACGCATAGGGCACGTTGCGCGTACCCAGCGTCGTCGTGTTGCTGAGATTGCCGTTGAAGGTGATCGCACCCCAGCCGTTAGCCGTACGCAGCAACTCCTCGGTGATCTTGGAGTACTTCGCACCGACGTGCAGCTTGTGTTGGGTCTCACCGACCTCGAACTTGTGATCGAAGGCCACTTCGGCCGTATCACGGTAGAAGTTCTGATCGTTGATCTCGGGGAATACGCCGACTCGGCCACCGCCAGCTTTGACGCCCGAGGAGTTGGTGTAGCCATATTGATTGATCAACGCCTGCGCCGCCGCATTACGCGCGATTTGAGCAGCTGTCGTCGCCGTGATCAGTGTCGGGACGGTGAACCGTCCTTGATTGGTGAGATCGGCGATATTCAGTCGATCGCCAATCTTGCCCGTGAAGCCGAGAAGCACGTCCGGAACCGAAGCGGTCTCGAGTTCGAACTTGCCGGCCTTGAAGCTCAAGGTCGAGTTCTCGCCCATGATCCACGATCCATCGAGCGTGAGAATGTCCTGATAGGACGCCTCACCCACACTCTGAGAATCGGGGTCGAACGCACCGATGCCAAGGCCTCGACCCTCGCGATCCGACGTACGCAGACTCAAGTTGAACAACAAATCGTCGGTCGGTGCCCACGTGAGCTTGCCGAAGTATTCGTCACGCACGCTCTTGTAATCTTTGACCTCGCCATAGGCGGTGACCGGGTTGTCCTTGTTGACCTCCGGTCGATAGTAGGAGGCGTAGAAGAACAACGAGTCCTCGACGATCGGGCCGCCGAAGCCGGCGCTCATCCAGGTCTGCTCGAGCTGATAGCTCGTCGTACCGCGAATCTTGGCGACCATGCTCTTCGGTTGAGTCTTGTACTCGACCGAGCCTTTGAACTCGTTGGTACCAGACTTGGACGTCGTGTTGATCGAGAAGCCGCCGGCACGATTGAAGCCGATCGCCTTCGCACCACCACGCTCCATCGAGACGTTGGCGACGTCGTGCGTCGAGGGATCCGAGGCCAAGTTACCGAACAACGGCAAGGAGACGTCAACACCGTCGAAGCCATACTTGTTATCGACGCCTGAGCCACCGGCCGAGGGACCCAAGGTCTTGTTCTCGGAGTACTGCACGCCGGGAATCAGCTTGAGCAGATCGCGATACTCCTGACCGATCGGAAGGCGCTCGATGTTGTCCGAACCCAGTGAGTTCGAAATCGACGCGTTACCTTCGCGCGATAGACCGCTCGCGACGATGCGTACCGTTTCGAGTGCGGCATCACCGCGCGAAGCGCCGACCGACACATCGGCCGTCGTGGTTTGGTCGAGAAGCACCTCGACATCGACTTTTTGCAGCACGCCGCTCGCATTGGCAAACGTGAGTGTGTAACGACCCGGCAGCAGCAACGGCAAGCTGTAGCTGCCATCTTCGCGCACGGTGGCCGAACGCGGCTTGGGCATCACGTCGGAGGTGGCCGTGACGGTGATGCCGGAGAGACTGGTGCCGGCCACTTCAGCACTGACCTTGCCCCGAATACCACCGACCTGCTGGGCGATGATCGGCGAACTCAACACAGATCCCGCGATGATCGCGGAAACGACTAGCCTGATACCCTTCATATTCCCTCCCTAGGGGTCTTGTTGTATCGGGGGCAAACGATGCCCCGGATTCAAATACTTTCCGACGCGGCGTGCAACCCTTGCCTGTTGTGTGCGGGCCACGAGTACTCGTGGACACGCATCACGCGACGGCACTCTCCAACATCCTGATCGTACCGCGGACAGCATCGAGCTCGACCTCAGCACCGACGGGCAAGGTGAACTGCCGGGTGATGTGACCAAACATGGCACCGGAATAGGCTGGGATACCGAGCGGCTCGATGTGATCACGCAAGACATCCGGGATCGTCAGCGAACCATACCCTTCGCCCGGCCCGCAATCGGTGCAGTTGCCCCAAACAAATCCGGCCAATTGGCCTAGAACGCCAGCAAGCTTCAGTTGCACCAGCATTCGATCGATGCGGTACGGCGCCTCATCGATATCCTCTAAAAAGAGAATGGCCCCCGTGAAATCGGGAACATAAGAAGAGCCGAGCAGAGCCGTGAGCACGGTGAGGTTGCCGCCGAGCAGACGACCGCGCGCAACGCCAGCGCGCAGCGTGCGCGTGCGATGCTTGGCGGGCGCGAGTAAATCGCCGGCCTCACGTGGGTTTTCGAAAGTCGCTGCCTCGCCTTGCCACAACACGCGTTGCAGCCACTCAACATTGGTCGTGTTCCACTCGCTCGCACCGTTTGGACCATGGAAGGTGACGAGTCCGGTTTTGGCGTGCAAGGCAAGCAATAAGGCGGTGATGTCGCTGTAGCCGATGAGTGCCTTGGGGTTCTTGGCTATTGCATCGAAGTCGAGCAGCGGCAACAGGCGCGCGGAACCCCAACCGCCGCGAATGCAGTGGATGGCCTTCACTTCGGGATCGCGAAACATCGCGTTGAGATCGGCAGCGCGATCCTCGTCGCGCCCAGCGAGATAACCGTACCGATCAAACACGTGCTTACCGAGCTTGCCCTTCAAGCCGAGGGCAGCCAGCGATTCGAGCAGCACGTCGACGTCGACCGGATCCCAATTCGCGCTAGCAGGGATCATCAGACCGATCGTGTCACCGACCTGGATACGCGGCGGTTTGATGATGCGCCGACGGCGCTCGGCACCGACTGGCCACGGGCTGCCGAGACTGGGTTGCGCCAAGAGCGCACCGAACGTGGCGGCCGTCGCGGCCGCAATCCACTCACGCCGATTGGTCATGCTGACTCCCCTCTAAACCGAAGGGTCGAGTATACGTCTCGCTAGAGTCACCCGTGTCGACCTGGTGAGTGCTTGCGCAACGCGCCAGGAAGGGATAACACTCGACGCATGAAGACCATACCTTCCGCCCTACTCTCGATGAGTCTCGCACTGCTCACCCTCGCCCAAGCGCTCACGCCCGCGCGAGCAGCCGAACAAGACGAAACCCTTCGACGCGCGATCGCGGTGCTCGAGTCGACCATCCTCGTCGATGGTCACAACGATTTACCCATGGCGATCCGGCAATACGGCAAGGCGCCCGGCGACGTAGCGGCGTACGACCTACGAAAACCCACTGAAGGCGACACGGATATCGCCCGGCTTCGCGAAGGCCGACTCGGCGCCCAATTCTGGTCAGTCTACATTCCTGGCGAGGGACGCGGCCCGTTCGCGCGCGCCCAACTTGAGCAGATCGAACTCGCCCGCCGCATCATCGCGCGCTATCCGGACACATTCCAATTCGCCACCAGTGTGGCCGATGTCCGCGCGGCTAAACGCGCGGGTCGAATCGCCTCGATGCTAGGCATGGAAGGTGGCTACGGAATCGAGAATTCTTTGGGTGCGCTGCGTGCCTACTATGACCTTGGCGTCCGATACATGGCGCTCACGCACAATGCCCATACGGACTGGGCTGACGCCGCTGCGCAGCTGCCACCCCGTCACAACGGTCTGACGCCGTTTGGCGAAGAGGTCGTTCGCGAGATGAACCGTCTCGGTATCCTGATCGATCTGTCACACGCATCGCCCGCCACGATGGCTGCCACACTGCGCATCAGCGAAGCACCGGTGATTTTTTCGCACTCTTCGGCGCGCGGCGTATGCGACGTGCCGCGCAACGTACCCGATGACATCCTGCGCGAGTTGCCGCGCAATGGCGGCGTCGTCATGGTCACCTTCGTCGCCGGCTTCGTGAACTGCGAAGTCGGGCGCATCGTACAACCGGCCATGGCTGAACTTGCCTTGCGCGCTCGCGCCGCCGCGAGTGCCGAAGAACGTGAACGGATCATGCGTGAAGGCATGGCTGCTATCAAAACTCCCGTCACCACTATCGGCATGGTGGCCGATCACATCGAGCACGTACGCCGGGTGGCGGGCATCGATCATGTCGGCATCGGTGGCGACTTCGACGGCAACCCAAATTGGCCAGAAGGGCTCGACGATGTGTCGACTTATCCGCGCCTCTTCGCCGAACTCATCCGCCGCGGTTGGACAGACGCAGAACTGCGTCAGCTCGCTGGTGAGAACGTGCTGCGAGCCTGGGAACAAACGGAAAAGGTGGGCGTGCGATTACGCGCCTCTCGCGAGCCGTCGACCAAGCTCTTCGAGAGCGCTGCGGTTTCAGCCCCCTAGGTCGAGCAGCGCTCGCACCGGCGTGTCGGGCGACGCCTCGATCCAGCGCGTCGAATACGCACGCGCATCGGCCGATGGCAGGCTCGCCGAAATCAGCCCCGCTGCCTTATTCACGACCGCGTCGGTCGTCATCGGTTGATCGGGATCACCGTCGACGCGATCGACCGTCGTGACGAACGAGGCGCCATCGACGTCGACCTGCAGTCGTGCGGCTCGGCGTGAAAACGCTCGCGTTTCGATGACGATCATGTCGCGCTCGAGACGACAAGCGAGCGGATCTTGCAATGCCTCGCGCGAGTAGGCAGCCGGTGTGATGTCGTAGCCCGCCAAAACTCGCGAGACCGCATAACTCAAACTAAATTGCGCCTGGATCATCGATTGCGGCGCTCGGTTGCCGCAATACTGCAACGCTTCCGGATAAACCGTGAGAGTCACTCGCTCGATACGTTCGGCACGTCGAGCGACATCTAGGTGAGCGTGTTGCACGCTCGTCTGATTACGCCACTGCTGTGCCGCTGCAATGCCGTAGTGTGCATGGCGAACGGCGGCATAGGGCTTGAGATAGCCCTGTACGAGCAAGGGCGTATCGATGCTGGGCCACTGCCACGAGTCTTGCAATCGAGCATCGCCGGCGAGCTCGGCGGCCGCGTTCGCCAAGGTATCGACGGCGGCATCGACCCCGGCGTCAGCGGCTTGTGCAAACAGCACGGCATCTTCCATCGCACGCGCCACGTAGCTATTGCGAGCCGTCATACCGGCGGCGACTGGACGATACAGAGACGTTGAAATCTGCGAGGCTGCGATACCCACGGCGGCAACCGCACGTTCTACCGTCATCCCCAACAAATTCGCCGCTGCTGCCGTCGCGCCGAGCACACCCCATGTGCCATCGACGTGTAATCCGCGACGGATCCGCATCGCGATACCCGCGCGGGCGCCGATCTCATAACCGATCAGCGTGGCGCGCAACACCTCGCCATAGGTTTTATCGAGCGCAGCACCGAGCGCTAGTGTGAGCGGGACCACGTGCAGACCCGGCCGCCCATGCGCCAACTCGTGGCCCTCGCAAAATTCAAACCAACAAGCTGCCATGGCACCGACCGAGGCCGCGGCTGATGCATTCAACGCTCGTGTCCCGCCAGGGAAGACGACGTTACCGGGCGATGATACGGCCCGCGCACATTCGAAGGACGACACCTCGCGAGTCTGCAAACCGGCGATGGCACAGGCGACGGTATCGAGAGTCAGCCGCCGCAACGGAGGGTCGACAACGTGGGAAGTCGATTGATCGAGCCGCCACCAACGCTGAATATCATCCGATAAATTCATGATCGCCTCTCGATCAACTCGACCCACTCACCAGCGGGTCCGACAAAAAATCCGACTCGACATCCTGCGTACAACGCATCTGACGGTGACCCGACCGTCAACGGTAAATCCTCCCTCTGAAGATCGAGATGATCGACCTCGAAACTCACGAGCGAGTTACCGGGCGGCAGCTCGCCGTCCGAACGGATCCGACTGACGATGCCCTCGCGTACATAGCCGTTCATCTCGATTGCATTAGCCGATTCGGACAACGGCAACAAAGTGATCGGATGCGTTCCATCGGGCGTTCCACCCCAAGCTTGCTGCACCACCTGCCCGCTCGACGCCCGGATCGGGCGCGCCTGCAACGCGAACTGTTTAGCGTAAAAGTCTCGCGCCTGTTCAATTGCCGGTGCTCCGAGCACCGTGATGAATAAACGCCCACAACGACTCGTGGGCGGCACGGGGGAAACACCGCTCGCCGTCTCCTCCGTCAAATAATAAATCTCACCCGAACGCCCCTCGATTTGCATCGCGCGAATGCTGGGGTACGCACGAAGTGCATGCGGTTCGCCGCGAATGCTGAAGAAGGAGGACTTCTCATCCCGTAGGCGACCAAACAACTCGTCGAGGCCGGCGACACTGATCTCGAACGAATTCCACCCGAAACTCCAAAACGGTCGATAAGAGGGAAGCGGACTCACCTCGACGAGCCTCAGACTCACATCCGGATACTCGTCCGTACTCAAGACGATGCACCCTCGCCCCGCCATGGCAGGAGCACGCCACAGCGCAGCCAACTCCGACGTGACCGGCGAACGATCTCGAATCCGATACTCGAGCAGTGCCGACAACGCCGATGCGGTGGCATCGACACAGGGAGTCGCCACGGTCGCCGATCGAATTCGCCTCAGTTGCACGTCACACTCCGCCTAGCAGGGGCCGCCTGACAGAGGTCGGCTGCCGACATGGTATCGTGACCCCGTTCCCGGTTGCCGGTCATCACGGAGTTTCGTGCAGGTGCGCGGTATTGTCATGGCGTCTTGGTTGGGACTGCTGTTGCTCACCGGTTGTGATGCCAACTCGGTTGATCGGCAGCGCAACGCGAGCGGTGATGACGATGTCGTCCGCATCGCATCTAGGCGTCTCCCGCCGGGATTTGCGAATCCCGCCGCGCACACGGGTCAACCGGCAGTCGACATCTGGCCCGCTTTCTTCGATGCCCTAACCTACATCGACGCCAACGGCAACGTCGTACCTTGGCTTGCCACCGATTGGACGCAACTGACCGACACTCGCTGGCGCTTCACACTAAGACGGGACGTCCGATTTTCGAACGGGGAACCCTTCGACGCGAATGCGGTAGCGCTCGCAGTCAACGAGATTTTGCTCGGTTATGGTGCACGCGATCTGGTGCGTACCAGTTTGCTGCCGACCGTCGTAGGTGCGGAAATCATTGATTCGCACCGCATCGATATCGAAACTGCTGAGCCGGATCCTCTGCTCCCGAAGAGACTGTCCCAGTTCTATCCATTGCCGCCGCGCTACTTCGCCGAGGTCGGGCCCAAGACGTTTGCCCGCAAGCCAATTGGTACCGGGCCGTTCATTGTGGAGCGATGGGAAGCGGGTCGCGTTTTGATGCGCGCCAATCGCCAATCTTGGCGACCCCCGATCGTAGGTGGTCTCGACTTCATCGAGATACCTGAGCCGATCGCTCGACGGCAGGCGATCGAATCCGGTCAAGTACAGCTGGCGATGTATCTGGCACCTGAAGACATCGTCGATCTGAAACAAAAAAATATCGAGATTAGACAAGCGGCGGAGCCCCGACTTCGCATGATGGTCTTCGTCGTACGAGAGGGTTCGCCGCTACGGTCAGCTCAGGTGCGCCTCGCGATGAATCATGCGATCGACAAGGAATCGATCGTCAAATATCTGCTGTCAGGTGCCGGCACGGTGGCAACTCAAATGGGCGTCCGAGGTAGCGAGGGATTCGACGCCACGCGTAAACCAATACCCTACGATCCGCAAAAAGCCCGTACCTTGCTGCGGGAGGCGGGCTATCCCAACGGCATCGACCTCGAGATGGATCTGCTCGTCGTGACCAACACCGACCGAGCCGTCTTCGAAGCGATCCTGGCGGACCTGAGTGATGTCGGCGTTCGGATCAAAGTACACACCATGGAGTTCGAACGATGGCGAGCCAAGTTGCTTACGGGCGACTGGCAGCACGATCTGTTCTCCTTCACGGTCGCACTCGACCCGCTGCTCGATATCACGAAAGCTTGGCAGTACCTCACTTGCGAGCGACCTAACTCGCCGTTTTGTCAGCCCGAAGTTTCCGAGTTGATCGAAACGCGCGCCCGTACGTTTGATCGTCTCGAACGCGACCGCCTCCTGCGACTCGCACATGATCGAATGATGGCCGATCCTCCCGTCATCCTCGTACACGAGATGGAGCAGATCACGGCTTACCGCGATCTTGAGAACCTGCAAGTGGATAACCTCATGATCCGCTGGGATCGTATTCGCAAAAAATCGAGCGCAACGCATGAATGACGTGCTTCGCCACAGCCTGCGGCTGCTGCTGAACCTCGCGTTGCTGTTGCTCGCGACGTTAACGCTGCTATTTTTTCTAGTCCGACTGGCTGGAGATCCCGCGCTGATCTTATCGGGCGAATCTGCAGATCCGGCTGTACTCGCGGATATTCGAAGCAGTCTGGGCCTAGATCAACCC
>JALRHE010000441.1 GCA_023253235.1 Steroidobacteraceae bacterium | reverse complement strand
AGCCAACTTCTCCGCCAACCGCGACACGAGCGAATCGTTCACCTCGGGCGAAGGTTTGTCGGGACGCTCGCGCAGTGACGTGCTCGATGTCGATCTCCTCGCCAATGGCGACCTCGCCGACGTCCCGGCGGGAACACTCAGCGCCACCGCACGCGCCAGCGTTGGCACACGCGCGATCGACAGCCTCTCACGCCGCGCTGGTATTGAGCGCTTGACCGAACTGGATCGAGATCGACGCGAAGCCCAACTGAATCTCGATCTGCCGCTGCTCGATATTCCCGAGGTCGGTCGCTTCACGGCGAATCTCAACGGCGCCGTTGAACACCTCTCGGATGTCGGCTCGCTCGACGTATTGGGTTATGGCCTCAACTGGAGCCGTTCACGACAGTGGCGCATTCTGGCGAGCGTCACCGAAGATGAGGGTGCTCCCTCCTTGCAGCAACGCGGCTCGCCCTCGATCGTGACGCCTATCGTTCGCACCTATGACTTCCTGCGGGGCGAAACCCGTGACATCAGTCGGATCGACGGTGGCAACGCCTTGTTACAGCCCGATCGTCGGCGCGTCGAAAAACTGAGCGTCTCTGCAAGACCTTGGGAGGACATCGACTTCAATCTGACGATCGATTACCTCCGCACCGAAACACGAGATCTCATCGGCTCGCTGCCGTTGGCCACGCCGAACATCGAGCGCGCCTTCGGCGAGCGGTTCACCCGTGACACGCAAGGTCGCTTGGTCGCGATCGACGCTCGCCCGCTCAATCTCGGAAGCCGCGAACGTGACGAGTGGCGCTGGACCTTGTCGCTTAATCGACCCTGGGGTCCACAGCCCGAGGCGCCCAATTGGCGCGGCGCAGGTGGTGGTGCCGCTGGTGGTCCTGGCGGCGCCGGTCAGGGCGGCGCGAGCAACACGCCCGCCGCTGCTGCGCCTGGCGATGACGCCGCACGCCGCGCGCGGATGGCTGCGATGGGCGAACGCATGATGGGCTTCGCCCGACGTGGAAGCTGGCAACTGTCGATCACGCACACGCATCGCACTCGCGATGAAGTACGCCTCGGTAACGCCGGCATTCCGCTCGACCTATTGACCGGCGATGTACTGCTGGATCCGACTGGTATCTCGAGCGACGAACTCGAGCTCAATCTCGGCGGCGCTCGCAACGGCTTTGGCGGTCGACTGACGGCCCGTTGGCGCAGTGGCACGGAGGCGAACAGTGCCCTCGATACGCTGCGGTTCTCCGGACTCACGACCGTGGGTCTACGCCTGTTTGCGGATCTTGGCTTGCAACCGATCGCTCGAGAGTATCCGCTACTGCGCGGCGCGCGCCTTGCCTTGATCGTCGATAACCTGTTCGACGCGCGTCAAGACGTTCGCAATGCGCAGGGTCTGACACCGCTGAACTATCAGCCGGACCTACTCGACCCGCAGGGTCGGATAATCCGCCTGACGGTACGCAAAGTGTTCTTCCCGTCATTCGCGCCGCAGACAAGACCGGAAACGCGTTCGTAAAGAGGCGGGCTGCTCTGCGATAATGAGGAGGTTTTCCTCTCTTTTCGCAGGCCCGCCATGTTCGAGACCCTGACTCGCGTTCCGGTTGACCCCATCCTCGGCGTCTCAGCCGCTTTCCAGAAAGACACTTCGGAAACGAAGATCGACCTCGGCGTCGGCGTGTACAAGGACGAAGCTGGCAAGACGCCGGTACCGCGTGCCGTCAAACGCGCTGAGCAGGAACTGATCGCCGCTCAGACCAGCAAGACTTATCTCAGCCCCGTCGGTAACCCGGGCTTCAACATGCAAGTGGCCGAGCTAACCTTCGGCTCGGATTTCGCCGGCCGCAAGGGCGATCTCGCGCTCGCACAAGCTCCGGGCGGCAGCGGTGCGCTGCGCCTTGGCGCCGAACTCATCAACGCGGCACGCCCAGGCTCGACGGTCTACGTCAGTGACCCGACTTGGGCCAATCACATCCCGCTGTTGGGCTCAGCCGGTCTCAAAGTCGAGAAGTATCCCTACTACGACGCGGTCAACAACACGGTGCGCTTCGAGCCCATGCTCGAGGCGCTCGAACAGCTCGCGGCTGGCTCGGTCGTCGTATTGCACGCCTGCTGCCACAACCCGACCGGTCAGGATCTCGCACCGGAACAGTGGGCTGCAGTGGCCGACGTGCTGGCGCGACGTCGCTTGCTGCCCTTCCTCGACATGGCCTACCAAGGACTTGGCGAAGATCTCGATCGTGACGCGGCATCGATTCGACTGATCGCCAAAGCCGTTCCCGAGATGTTGGTTGCCGTCTCGTGCTCAAAGAATTTTGGACTCTACCGTGAGCGTACTGGCCTCATCGCCGTACTCAACGCGGGCAGCGAAGCGGCCTCCATCGCGGGTGGGCAACTTGGCCGTCTCGCCCGAACACTCTGGTCGATGCCGCCGGACCACGGTGCCGCCATCGTTGACCGAGTGCTCTCCACGCCGGAACTGCGACAGGATTGGATGACGGAACTGCGCCACATGGCCAACCGTATCAACTCGCTGCGCAGTCAGTTAGCGGATCGGCTGACCGCCAGCACCGGTCGCGACTTCGCTTGGGTCAAGCAGCAGCGCGGCATGTTCTCGCGCCTGCCGCTCTCGGCCGAACAAGTGATCGCCGCTCGCGAGCAGCATCACATCTACATGGCACCCGATGGTCGTATCAACATTGCGGGTGTCAGCCCGAGCAATGTCGAGCGACTGGCCGAATCTCTCGCCACAGTCATGAAAGGCTAAACGCGTATGCAAGAAGAGCCGGCACTGCGTTCCTGGTGGATGCCCTTCACCCATAACCGGCACTTCAAAGCGCATCCGCGGCTCATCGAACGCGGCGACGGCGCCTATTACACGCTCGTCGATGGACGCCGCGTCTTCGACGGGCTCTCTGGTCTGTGGTGCTGTCCGCTCGGGCACTCGCCCGCTGCGGTCGTCGCAGCGATCCGCGAGCAAGCGGGCATTCTCGATTTCAGTCCGAGTTTTCAGATGGGGCATCCCGGTGCCTTTCGCGTGGCGTCGCAGATCGCCCAACTCGCAGGTCGACCAAACGATCGAGTGTTCTTCACCAACTCGGGCTCCGAGGCGGTCGACACGGCGCTGAAAATCGCCGTCGCCTATCACCGCGCTCGCGGTGAGGCTACGCGTACGCGCATCATTGGCCGTGAGCGCGCTTACCATGGCGTGGGCATGGGCGGCATTTCGGTCGGCGGCATACCAGCCAACCGCAAGATGTTCGCGCCACTCATGATCCCCGGTGTCGATCACCTCCCCCACACCTTCGATCCGAGCAAGATGGGCTATTCGCGCGGCCAACCGGAATGGGGCGCACATCTGGCGGACGAACTCGAGCGACTCGTCGCACTACACGATGCGAGCAACATCGCCGCGGTCATCGTAGAGCCCATGCAAGGGTCGACCGGCGTCATCGTCCCGCCGAAGGGCTATCTCGCCCGCTTGCGGGAGATCTGCAGCAAGCATGGCATCCTGCTCATTTTCGACGAGGTCATTACCGGTTTCGGTCGTCTGGGCACGCCTTTCGCGGCCGATTTCTTTGACGTTCGCCCAGATATGATCACGTTCGCCAAAGCAGTGAACAACGCGGCCGTCCCCCTAGGCGGTGTGCTCGTGAATGAGTCGATCTACGACGCATTCATGTCGGGCCCGTCACATCTCATCGAGTTCTTCCACGGCTACACCTACTCCGGCCACCCATTGGCTATTGCGGCTGCAGAGGCGACTTTGGAACAACTCGCCCCGGGTGGCGACGCCTCGCGTGGCTGGATCGCCAAGGCGGCAATGCTCGCACCGGTGCTCGAGGAGACGATTCATTCGCTTCGAGGCGAACCATTGGTGGCCGATATCCGCAACTTGGGACTCGCTGCCGCCATCGATGTCACGCCGCTCGCAGGGCAACCCGGAATGCAGGCGTTCCGCGTGTTCGAACGGGCGCTCGAACGAGGTCTTTACGCGCGCTTCACGGGTGAGACGCTCGCACTCGCACCACCGTTCATCTCGACGCCCGACGAAATTCGCAACGCCGTCGAGATACTTCGTCAGGCGCTGCGCGCTGCGGCCTGACTCACCCCGCGAGCAACACTTTCTCGGCGTGCTCGAGCGCCTCTGGCGAGCCTGCACAGACGATCTCATCGCCGACTCGAAGACGCAGCGCGAGGTCGGGCTCGTTGCCCACCACGCCGTGACGCAATACGCTGCGAAAGTGCACGTCAACGCCGCGGCGCAACACGTCGCTCAAAGATTGATCGACCGCCCAGGCACCCGGCGGGATGACGACCGTACGAATCGCGGCAGCATCTGCCTCGGTCTCCTCGTCGGGCAAATCGCTCTCGCCGCGCAGCAAACCACGCAGGCTCGCGTAACGATCGGACCGGATGTTACCGATCGTTCGCACGACTCGGGACACAGGCTGGTTGAGCAACATCAACGCATGCGAGGCCAGCATCAAACTGGTTTCGAAGGTCTCGGGAACGACTTCGGTCGCGCCCGCCGCCATCAAATCAGCCAGGCGCGAATCGTCAGCCGTTCGAACGAGCACGGGCACATCCGATCGCAAACTTCTCACCGCTCGAAGTATGCCGATCGCCACGGCGGGATCCGCAAAGGTGATCACCACCGCATTGGCCGTCTTCAAACCCACCTCGCGTAGCAGATCGACATCGGAGGCGTCCCCGTAGATCACGGGTAACCCGGCCGCTCGCGCACTGCGCACTCGCAGCGGATCGAGGTCCATGGCGAGATACTCGAGCGCCTGAGAATCGAGGACTCGCGCCAGATTCTGGCCGACACGACCGAAGCCGCAGATGATCACATGCTCACGCGACGCCAGATCGTGCGCGAGCTTCTCCTCCGGAGTGGCCTCGAGGGTTTTTGGTGTGGCAGGACCCGCCTCACGCAACAGCCAACGGACGATGCGTCGGTTCTCGCGAAGGATCAACGGCGCCGTCACCATGCTGAGCACGATCGCCACCAACACAGGCTGTGTGATGCTCGGATCGACGACGCGACCCTGCATGAGAATCGTCAAGATCGCGATGCCGAACTCACCGCCACTCGAGAGCACGATTCCAGTGCGTACCGCCTTGAAGCTCGGTAGCCCGGATACGCGTGCGACTAGTGCCATGATGCCGGTCTTCAGAACGAGCATCGCCGCAAGCACCGCGAGGATCGCCCAAAACTCCTCGCGCAATACGCGCACGTCGAGCATCATGCCGACCGAAATGAAAAACAGTCCGAGCAGGATGTCGCGAAACGGCCGAATCACCGATTCAACCTGATGTCGGTACTCCGTCTCGGCCAACATCATGCCGGCGAGGAAGGCGCCGGTTGCCATGGACACGCCGGCCCCGTGGGAAACCCAGGCGGCGCCAAGCGCGACCATCAACACAGCAAGGGTGAACAGCTCGCGAACGCGACTGTGCGCGATCTGATAGAGCAACGGCCGCAACAAAAAGCGGCCTGCTGCCAACACGGCGACCACGGCGAGAACCGCGCCACCCACACCGACCGAGATGGCCTGCGGCGAAAAATCGGTCCTGCCGCTCGCGAGCGCTCCCGCCAGCACCAGGAATGGGACGAAGGCCAAATCTTGGAACAGCAACACACTGAAGGCCATGCGTCCGTGGGTCCGATTCAACTCCGATTGCTCGGTCAGTTGCTGCAGGATGATCGCCGTTGAACTCACGGCGATCGCGCCACCGAGCGCAATGGCCGGCAAAGTCGCTACGCCAACCACTAGAAAAACGATGCTGACGGCCAGCACGGTCAAGGCGACCTGCGCGCTGCCGATCCCGAATACCTCGCGACGCATCGCCATCATGCGCGGCCACGAGAACTCGAGTCCCAGCGTGAAGAGCAGAAATACGACGCCGAGCTCCGCGAGCAGGCGCGTCGTTGCCGATTCGGCAAACAAACCGAAGGCGTAGGGCCCGAGCAATACGCCGACTAAAAGATATCCCAGTATCGCGGGCAAACCCGCCCGACGGGCTGCCGTGACGACCAACACGGCCGCCACCAGCAGGATCAATACTTCGCCAAGCGGATCGCCGATCACCTCATGCCGTCTCGATGTCGGCGATGCAGGTCACACCAGTGCCGCCAAGACCGCAATAGCCATCCGGATTTTTCGCGAGGTACTGCTGATGGTAATCCTCGGCATAGAAATAGGTTGGCGCCGGCAGGACCTCGGTGGTGATGCGACCGAGACCACGCTCGATGAGACCGCGCTGGTAGCTGTCACGCGTCGCCTCTGCTGCCACCCGCTGAGATTCGTTGGTGTAGAAAATGACGGAGCGGTACTGCGTACCGATATCGTTGCCCTGCCGCATGCCTTGAGTTGGATCGTGCCGCTCCCAAAACGCCTTGAGCAGGTCCACATAGCGAATGCGTGTCGGGTCGAAAATCACGCGGACCACTTCGGCGTGACCGGTGCGACCGCTACAAACTTCCTCGTACGTTGGGTTCGGCGTGTAACCGCCGGCATACCCGACCGAGGTGGAAATCACGCCGGGCATTTTCCAGAACAAACGCTCGGCGCCCCAGAAACAACCAAGACCCAAGATGGCCTCTTCACTACCCGCCGGAAACGGCGGTTGCAACGCAGCGCCGTTGACGAAGTGCTGAGCCGGTACGGGCATCGGGGTGGCACGTCCGGGCAACGCCATGGACGGATCGATCATGCGAGTTTTAGCTGACAACATGCGTGCAGTCTGTCGTCCTCGACGAGCGACTTCAAGAGGTATAATCCACCGGCCATGAACATCTGCCAGTCACACAATCTACGCACCGCACCCACGTCTCACAGCAAGCCCTATGGACTGCGAGTGTCTCTGAAGCCTGGTGACCCTTTTGCCAAACTCCTCGGTTCCGACTGGAGCCGGACTCACTGGTACGCGACCGTCGAAGAGCGCGATGCGGCCCTCCTCGAGATGAGTCGTAAGCACGAATACTCGCGCCCCGGTGACTTCCCGGCGCACGTCTACGAGAAGGTGGTCAATCTCGCTGCTCGCTGATCGGGCAACTGCTCGATCAGAAGGTACGTCCGAGGAACAGATAGAAGTTGCTATCAGTGTCCTCGCCGAAGCCGGTACCGATGTAGACCGGCCCGAATAGGGTATCGAACCCAAAGAATAAACTACCCTGCTTGAGCGACGAGCCGAAGCTGATGTCGCTGCGATCGTCCCACACGTTGCCCACCTCGAGGGACAAGCCCGCATAGGCCGGCACGTTTAAGAAACCCTCACCGCCACGACCGATCTGTCGATAGTAGAGCGCGCGAGCAATCGCAAAATGGCGCCCAGACAGCGTCTCTGGGGCGATACCCGACAGATTCAGAAAGCCGCCAAGCGGAAACAAGCTGCGCACGTTGTCTTCCGCAGAATCGATCTGCGTTCCGAAAGAGGTCCACAACGCGACGGTGTCGCGACCACGCGAGCGGGCCGAGAGCCAATCGAGTGTCAGCACGTCGGCGTTGCGATCCGAGCCAAGACCGGCGCGCTCACCGCGCCACTCAGTCACGAGGTAATGGCCGCGTCTCGGAAAATTACGATCATCGAGGGTGTCGATCGAGAATCGCCCAAAGTATTCGCGCACATCGAACTCGTCGCTCCTCGCCAACGAGGGATCACCCAAACGCAAACGGGCGCGCCCCGTCTCGCGGCGCACGCCGGCTCGGACTTCCCCCCAATTCGATAGCTCACGACCGATATCCACACCGTACTCCGAGGTGCGTAAGCGATACTCGGCGATGCGCTCGCCGCTACGTACGAGCGGGACGTTACGCAATTCGAAACTCGCTTGCGGCATCCAGAACCAGCGCGCCTCGTCACCGAACGGAATATGCGCCTCGGTCGCGATACGCGGCTCCACTCCGACCTGCGCGTCCCACACCCACTCGGCCGCGAGCGGCCCGATGTCTGCGAGCACGAACCGCGCAGCTGCGTTGTAGTTGGAGTTACCGTTGAAATCGTCCTGCAACGACAAGCCGAAACGGACGTAGTTGGGTCCCCAGGAATTACGCCGTGCTGCGACCTCGAGCGTGTCGGCTGACTCACCCTGCACGCGATAGTCGACCGATTCGAAATTGCCACGACCAAAGAGCGTCGAGACGGCTGCGTCTATTCCATTCACATCGAGCGCCGCTGCTGCAAAGCGACCCTCGATCAGACGTTGGTAGCGCACCGCGGACTCGGCTACGCGAACGGTCGTGATCTGCGGAGTTTGCTGACGCGCTGCGGCGCGCTGCGCCAACCACGCGTCATAACGATCGACATCCGATGCTAAGGCAGACAGTCGTGACAGCGCGGCGCGGGCTGCCGACTCGCCGAGATGGGTCGCCTGCGGAATGATGGCAAAGTCGAAACTGGATGCCTCGCCAAGATCGGGCGAGAGCAAGATATCACCAGCCCCGAGACGCGCGCGTTGCACATCGCTGCCGCGACGAATCAGGATCGACAACATCTGGTTGGAGATCGTCGTGACCGAATCGAGCGTGTCGCGCTTGCGCAGCGGGAAGCCGACATCCACCACGATGAGCACATCGACGCCCATCGCTTGCGCGACATCGACCGGCAAGTTGTTGGCGAGCCCCCCATCGACGAGTAAACGTCCGTCGATCTCCACCGGCGCAAACAAACCCGGCGCTGCCAGACTCGCACGCATGGCATCGACCAGATCTCCGCCCGAGAGTACGACGGCATCGCCGGTCTCGAGATCGGTGGCGACGGCCCGAAACGGGATCGGCAGTTGATCGAACTGCGCGCGCCCTGCAACCGGGAAAGTCACTCGACGCAGGGCTTGCGAGACACGCTGTCCAGACACCAGCGCTTTCGGCAAGCGGAACGAACCGCTCTTGATGCCGAGCGGAAACTTCACGAGAAAATTTTGATCCTCGCTCTTGCGACGAAAACTCAAGCGATCACGCGGCGCAGGCTCGGTGAAAGCCGCGCGCCACTCATCCGAATCGATCAGGGCGGCGATTTCTGCGGCGGACAAGCCACTTGCATACAGCCCACCAACGACGGCGCCCATGCTGGTGCCGGCGATCGCATGAATAGGGATGCGCTGCTCTTCGAGCACCTTCAGCACACCGATGTGTGCGGCACCACGGGCGCCGCCACCCGAGAGCACGAGACCCACCCGCGGCGCCGAATCAGCCGCCACCACAGCGGCACTGCCGAACAGAAGGATTGCCAATAG
>JALRHE010000383.1 GCA_023253235.1 Steroidobacteraceae bacterium | reverse complement strand
CTGCAAATCCAGCGTGCTCAGCGTGCGGGTATTCGCGTCAATGACGAGAATTTGAACCAAGCCTTGGCCGAGGTCGCGCAACGCAACAACATCGGTCTCGCGCAGCTTCCGGCTGCACTCGCTGCACAAGGCATCGACTATGGCGCGTACCGCGAAACCGTACGCCGAGAAATGACCATCCAGGTGCTACAGCAGCGCGATGTCATTCAACGCATCAACGTATCGCCACGCGAGCTCGAGCAATTTCTCGAGAAGCAGAAATCTCGCCCGTCCGAGCTCAATGAATACAATCTCTCGCACATCTTGATCGCGGTGCCCCAAGAAGCGACGCCGCAGCAGCTCGAAGACGCCACTCGTCGTGCCGAGGACGTCGTCAGTCGCGCTCGTCAGGGAGAAGACTTTGCGCGTCTCGCCGTTGCCTATTCGAACAGCCAAACGGCCCTCGAAGGCGGCGCTCTCGGTTGGCGTCGTGGCCCCGAAATCCCGACGGTACTCGCCGATCTGGTGGTCGGTCTCAAGCCTGGTGAAGTCAGCGCTCCGCTGCGCACTCCGTCCGGGTACCACATCGTGCGCTTGAATGAAGTTCGTGGTGCCGACCAGCAAGTCGTGATCGAGCAGACGCGCGCTCGTCACATCCTGCTAAAGCCCACGGAAATTCAGGACGATGCGACGGTCGAACAGCGTCTGCGCGAGGTTCGCGAGCGTATCCTCAAGGGCGAAGACTTCGCCGTGCTCGCCAAGACGCTATCGGAAGACCCCGGCTCAGGCGCCGAAGGCGGCGATCTCGGTTGGACGGCACCGGGCACGTTCGTACCGGAGTTCGACGCCGTGTTGGCGTCCCTGCGTGAAAACGAAATCAGCGAGCCTTTCCGTACGCAATTCGGATGGCATATCGTGCAGTTGCTCGGCAAGCGTCAATACGACAGTACCGACGAACTGCGTCGGCAGCGCGCCTTCCTACAGCTGCGCGGCAGCAAAGCCGACGAGGAAACCGAGCTCTGGTTGCGTCGTCTGCGCGACGAAGCGTATGTCGACATCAAAGGCTGAGATCAACCACTCACGGTCGCGACCCCGTATCGTCATCACCTCGGGTGAGCCCGCGGGCATCGGCCCGGAACTGTGCGCACAAGTTGCCGCGGCTTTTACCCGAGATTTTCGTGGTGAGGTCGAACTGACTTGTCTCGTCGATCGTCATTTGTTCGAAGAACGAAGCCGTGCGATCGGAATCGAACCGGCCAAATTGTCGATGACGATCGAACACCGACCCCTCGCCGTTGCATCCCGGGCGGGTGAACTGGATGTGCGCAATGCGGGCTACGTCGTCGGACTGCTCGATGTCGCACTCGAGGGAATCCGAGCGGGTCGCTTCGATGCGATGGTGACGGCGCCTGTCCAAAAGAGCGTCATTGCCGAGTCCGGCGTGCCGTTCTCGGGACATACCGAATATCTCGCTGAGCACACCGGCGCACCACTACCGATCATGATGCTCGTTGCCGACAGTCTGCGAGTCGCGCTCGCGACGACTCACTTGCCACTGCGACGCGTACCCGATGCCATCAGCCGTCACAAGATCGTCGATATCTTGAAAGTGATGCATGCAGACCTACAGCGGCTCTGGCAGATCGAGCGACCGCGAATCGCCGTCTGCGGATTGAACCCGCACGCGGGTGAAAACGGCTTGCTGGGCGACGAAGAAATCCAAACCATCGCGCCTGCCATCGAAGAAGCCAAAGGTCTCGGTATTGACGCCTACGGACCAATACCGGCTGATACGGCGTTCGTGCCACGCGAGTTGGAACGGTATGACGCCATCCTGGCGATGTATCACGATCAAGGGTTACCGGTGCTCAAACACGCGGGCTTCGGTGCGGCGGTCAATGTCACGCTGGGGCTACCCATCATCCGAACCTCTGTCGATCACGGCACAGCGCTGTCGTTGGCAGGTACCGGCCGAGCCGATAGCGGCAGCCTCGCTGCGGCATTACAGCTTGCCGTGCAACTGGTCGAACGCCGCTGATGGTCTTCGCTCGCAAACGGTTTGGTCAGAATTTCCTGCATGATCGCAGCGTCATTACCCACATCATCGAAGCGATCAATCCGAAGCCGGGCGATCCTCTCGTGGAGATCGGTCCTGGTCGTGGTGCCCTGACCGAAGATCTGCTCCAGGCCGCGGGCGAATTAGACGCGATCGAGATCGATCGCGATCTCGCTGCGGATCTGCAGCAGCGCTTCGGTGATCGTGGCCTACATCTGCACGTGACGGATGCGCTGCGATTCGATTTCGCTGCGCTCGCCGAGGCAAAGGGCCGACGATTACGCATCATCGGCAACCTGCCGTACAACATTTCGACACCATTGCTGTTTCATCTGCTGAAGACGCCCGCCGCCATCCTCGATCTGCACATCATGCTGCAGCGAGAAGTCATCGAGCGTATCTGCGCCGAAGCCGGTAGCAGCGAGTACGGACGACTGACCGTGATGCTCGCCCCATGGGTTGAGGCGGAGCATCTTTTTGATGTGGGCCCTGGTGCGTTCCGACCGGCACCCGAAGTCTGGTCGGCGGTGGCTCGACTGACGGTGAGGCAAGAGCCCGCCTTCACGGTCGATGCGCGCTACGGCCAACTCGTCACGGCAGCCTTCTCGCAGCGACGCAAGACGCTTCGAAATGCCGTCCGCCAGTGGCTCGATGTGGCTGCGATCGAATCGTGCGGCATTGACCCCGCAGCGCGACCTGAAACACTGAAGCCCAGTCAGTTCGCAGCTCTTGCACAGCTGATCCCGGCTCGCTAGCGTTGCTCTATGGACGATCGGCATCGCATCAAAATAGACGTGCTTACGGAATACATCGACAGTCAGTCCGATCCGGATGAGCGTCGATACGCGTTTGCTTACACCATCACCATCCTGAACGAAGGTGCCGTCAGCGCCAAACTGATTTCGCGTCATTGGATCATCACCGATAGTGATGGCAAGGTTCAGGAGGTGCGCGGTAAAGGCGTGGTCGGCGAGCAGCCGTTGCTCGAACCAGGTCAGGGATTTCGCTACTCGAGCGGTGCGATCATCGAGACGCCGGTCGGTACGATGCAGGGCAGCTATCAAATGCAAGCGGAGGACGGTGTCGAGTTCGACGCGCCGATCGCTGCGTTTCGCCTCGCCAAGCCCGGCATGCTGCACTGATGCGCCGAATTGCGATCGGCGACGTCCAAGGTTGCCTGACGGAACTGACACGGCTTCTCGCTCTCTGCGAATTCGATCGCACAAAAGACCAACTCTGGTTCGTGGGCGATCTCGTCAATCGCGGCCCAGAGTCCTTGGGTGTACTGCGTTTCGTTCGTTCGCTGGGCGATGCTGCCAAGGTCGTCCTCGGCAATCATGATCTGCACCTACTGGCTGTCGCCTTCGGCGCTGGCGCAAGAAAGCGACGCGATGGCGATACGCTCGATGACATTCTCGATGCACCGGATCGAGATGCCTTGCTGCATTGGCTAATCACCCGACCGCTCGCGATCGCCGACGGATCGGATCTCATGGTGCATGCCGGACTTGTGCCCACCTGGTCGGTTCCGCAGACACTCGAATTGGCGACGGAGGTCGGACACCAATTGCAGCGCGACCCGAAGGCTCTGTTCGACAACATGTATGGCGACGAACCACACTCGTGGTCGTCGTCCCTCAAAGGCTTCGATCGCTGGCGCTTCGTCATCAACACACTCACACGTATGCGTTACTGTCGCACCGACGGACGTATCGATCTGAAGATGAAAGGCGCACCCGGGTCCCAAACGGCGGGCTGGCTGCCGTGGTTCGATGTGACGCCACGCGCCAGCGCCGGTAGCCGCGTAATCTTCGGACACTGGTCGACACTCGGCTTGCTGGATCGCACCGATGTGCTCGCACTGGATACCGGTTGCGTGTGGGGCGGGTCGCTGACCGCAGCATGCCTCGATGACGGGACACGCTGGCAGCTTGACTGCCCGGGCCATCGCGACCCCGGTTAAAATGACGAGTCCTTCAAGAGAGAGTCGCACCATGAGCACGATCAAGCAGCAAGATGTCATCGACAGCGTCGCCGATGCGCTGCAGTACATCTCCTACTACCACCCGATGGATTACATCGAGGCGCTTGGCCGGGCGTACGAACTCGAACAATCGCCGGCAGCGAAAGACGCCATCGCGCAGATCCTGACCAACTCTCGCATGTGTGCCGAAGGGCACCGTCCGATCTGTCAGGACACCGGCATCGTCGTCGTGTTCGTCAAGGTCGGCATGAACGTGCGTTGGGATGCCACACTGACGCTTGATGAGATGGTCAATGAAGGCGTGCGACGCGCCTATCTGAACCCGGACAACACCCTGCGCGCGTCGATCGTTGCGGACCCGGCGTTCACACGTAAGAACACGCGCGACAACACACCGGCAGTCGTACACGTGGAGATGGTGCCGGGCGACGAGGTGGAGATCACCGTATCGGCTAAGGGCGGTGGCTCGGAAAACAAGGCGAAGTTCGTGATGTTGAATCCCAGCGATTCCATCGTCGATTGGGTTTTGAAAACGGTCCCCACTATGGGCGCAGGCTGGTGCCCCCCTGGGATGCTCGGTATCGGCATCGGCGGCTCAGCCGAAAAGGCGATGCTGCTGGCCAAAGAATCTTTGATGGATCCGATCGACATGTCGGAGCTCAAGGCCCGCGGCCCCAAAAATGCGCTCGAGGAATTACGTATCGAGTTGCACGACAAGGTGAACGCGCTCGGAATCGGCGCGCAAGGCTTGGGCGGCCTGTCGACGGTGCTCGACGTCAAGATTCTCGACTACCCTACCCATGCTGCTTCGAAGCCAGTGGCGATGATCCCGAACTGCGCGGCGACGCGTCACTTGCACTTCACGCTCGATGGCCGAGGCCCGGCCAAGTTGGATCCGCCGGATCTCACGCGTTGGCCGAAAGTGGACTGGGCTCCTTCGGCCGAGTCACGTCGCGTGAATCTCGACACGCTGACGCCGGCTGAGGTCGCATCCTGGAAGCCGGGCGATCGACTGCTGCTCAACGGCAAGATGCTCACCGGTCGCGATGCTGCACACAAGCGCATCGCCGATCTGATCGCCAGCGGCAAGGGGCTTCCAGAAGGCGTCGATTTCCGTAACCGGGTGATCTACTACGTCGGTCCGGTCGATCCGGTACGCGACGAGGTCGTGGGACCCGCAGGCCCAACGACAGCAACCCGCATGGATAAGTTCACCGAGATGATGCTCGCGGAAACCG
>JALRHE010000350.1 GCA_023253235.1 Steroidobacteraceae bacterium | reverse complement strand
ACAAGCAGGACCCAGGATATTTGGGATTCCTAAACGTTGGAGTCGATATCCTCGACGAGCGCATCCGTCTTGACCTGCTCGTGCATGAACGCAATGCGATCACGCAGTTGCTCAGGCGTCTCGACGACCGAGGCCTGCGCGATACCGAGAGATGCATCCTCCGTTGCCGACTTCACGAATAAGGGATAACGCAGCTTGGCGGGCAAACGAATGACGCGCCCTCTCGGGAAGACGGCGAATTGGGGCGTTGGGATGCGGTGATAGTGCAGTAGTTGTTTCGAGAGTGGCTTGTCGCGCGAGAGCAGTAACCCGCGCGGATTACAGCCGGTATACGGCTGCTCCAACAGCTCGAGGAACGCCACGACATGTTGATCGTAGGTGACGACGCCGTTGAATTCCTCAAGTAGATTGAAAACGACATCGGGCTTCCACTCGGCGATCTCGCTGCGCAACGCAGTCAGACTGTCGAGTACACCAAGACATCGCACGTCATGACCCATGGCGCGTAGATGCGTGATGACATCGTATTCCGTGCGCCACTCGTCGATCTGCTGATCGGTATAGCCCTCGGTGCTCGCCGGAGGCATCAGGCTCTCGTGAACGACCACCAAAATCTTCAAAGACTTCATCGATCCATCACCACGTCAATTTCGACCCACGAGGACAGCTGCAAGCAGCGCATCCGCGCGACGCTCGATCAATTCGCGTTCCGCCAACGACTCGAGCCACGCGGCAGGAAGACCGCTTGCCCCATAGTGAGCGCCGGCGAGCTGACCACACAATGCGCCAAGCACGTCGGAGTCGCCACCCTGATTGATCGCCTCGAGTACGGCATCCTTCCACGTCGCCGTACTGCAAAAAGCCATCGTTGCCAGATTAAGCGAGCGACCCGCATCGGTCTGCGGCCACTGACTATGGGTGATTTGCTCGCACAGCGCCGCATGTGTCGCGCCATGCAACGCCGACCGTAAGATCAAAGAGAACTTTTGCGCCTGCTGCAGAGTCGAGTCCTGATGACTCGTGATCTGCACCGCAGCCGTGACATCTCGTGCGAGTGCATCGACATCACCGGCCAGATGCCACACCACGAGCGGCGCCAAACGGGTGAGCGCATCGCTACCGTCAGGTAAGGCCATGTCGGGTACGCCATCGACCAGCGTACGACTGACGGCCGCAGTGATACCGAGACACTCACCGGTCGCGCTGTGTTCGCCTAGCTGCTGCCAGCGACGCAGCTGTTCGAGCTGGTTGACGGAGTCGAAGCCGCCGCAATCGAGCAAGCTCGTCGCTACGCACAGCATGATGGCCGTCTCGTCAGCCCATGCACCGCGCCGCAGATCGAAGGGGCCGCCGCCGAAGAGATCTCGCACCGGCGAAAAGCTGCCCGCGCGACGCAGCTGCGTCGGTATCGACGCAGATTCACCGAGAGCAAGACCGAGCAACGTACCTCGGATGCGATCTCGCCAGCGCAATACGATCTGAGCGCTCGACGAGTCGAGCCAATCGAAGCCCTCGTCCGTCATCCGTTGTGCTTGGCGCCCAGAGCCGCAAAGTCGAACAGGTTGGGATCGGCCAAATGACTCGGCTCAACGGAACGCAGAGCCGAAAAAATCGACTCGGTTCGCCCGGGGTACTCACGCTCCCAAGCCTGCAGCATCTGCTTGATCTGTCGTCGTTGCGCGTTTTCCTGCGAACCACACAACGTACAAGGGATGATCGGGAACTGCCGCGCGCGCGCATAACGCTCGATTTCCCGTTCCGGCACATAGGCAAGCGGACGTATCACGATATGCCTGCCATCCTCAGACTGCAGTTTCGGTGGCATTGCCTTGAGACGCCCACCGAAAAAGAGATTCAGAAACATCGTCTCGACGATATCGTCGCGATGGTGACCGAGTGCGACCTTGGTCACGCCGTTCTCGGCCGCCCAGCGATAGAGGGCACCGCGGCGCAATCGCGAGCACAACCCACACATCGTCTTGCCTTCGGGAATCACACGCTTGACCACCGAATAGGTGTCTTGCTCGATGATGTGAAACGGCACGCCGAGAGCCCGCAGATAATCAGGCAAGACATGTTCCGGAAAACCGGGCTGCTTTTGGTCGAGATTGACGGCAACGAGCTCGAAATGCACCGGCGCACTGCGCTGCAGCGATAACAAGATGTCGAGTAGCGTATAGGAATCTTTGCCACCCGATAGACAGACCATGACCTTATCGCCCTCGGCGATCATGGCGTAGTCCTCGATCGCCTTACCGACAAGGCCGCGCAGCTGCGCCTGCAACTTGCGAAAAGTGCTCGATGTTTTTGCCGACGGCAACGCCGGAATCGGCACGGTCGTGACCTGCGCCTCCATCAAATCGACTGCGCCCCCATCACGATCAAGCAAATGCAACTGCCAAAACCGACGAGCCATACCAGCGATCGCAAGGTTGCGAGGTCAGCGAGATAGCAAACGAGATAAGCCACTCGCGCAGCGGCGAAGATGGCGGCGATCAATCCCAGCGTTTCGAGCGGCACGTTGCCGATGAAGGCGGCAACCAGCGCGGCTACGTAGACGGCGAGGGCTTCCCAAGAATTCTGCTGCGCTGCATAGGCACGCGCTCGATAGCCTTGCTGCTTTGCTTGCCAGTCACGCGGATTGCGATTGTCGTAGCGACCGGGACCGACTTTGGCGATACCAGCACATACGATCGGCATCAAGGCAGCGAGCAACAACGTCCAGAGGGCAATAGCCATGGGCAACTCCTAACGTGGAGAGAGATTCTGAGAAAGCGAGCATACCATCGCACTAGCCGGGTCTGACCGACTCCCAGACCAACATCGCTCGCTTACGATCGACGCCCCAATGGAATCCACCAAGTCCGCCATCAGCCCGAACGACATGATGGCAAGGGACGAGCCATCCGATGCGATTACTCCCGACGGCCGTCCCGACCGCACGCGAGGCATTCGGTTTCGACATGGCTGATGCGAGCTCGCCGTAAGTGACCGTCTCGCCAGAGTCGCGCGCTACGAGCGCCCGCCAAACGTCGAGCTGGAAGGCGCTGCCGACCAGATGCAGTGCGAGACCTGGACCCTCGAATACGGCAGCTGCTTTGCTCAACGCTACGACGTCGTCTCGCTCGAACCGCGCAGCGACCCATCGCTCCTTCAATAATCGAAGAGGATCTTGTGCATGTTCAAAGAATTCTAGATGGCACAAACCCAAGTCGGTCCAGGCAATCACGCAATCGCCGAAAGGGGAGCGACTGCAGCCCCAATTCAGCAAGCCGCGCCAATGCCGAGCGTCGGCGACCTGTAACTGCAAATCAACAATGCAATGTCGCAAGCGATCCTGCCCACGTAGTTGCAAAGCATGGGCTGCCGCAAAAAGACGATCTTGGCCGATCAGACCGTCTTCATCTCCGACAACCTCGCAGGCATTCAACAGCAGATCGAGTTCGACGCCAGACCAGTCGAGAAAGTAGCGGCGTAGGCGCGCCTGACTCAGTCCCGTCACGCTTGCAACGCGCGAGAGTGGAGGCACTGCCGTTCGCGGCTGCGCCAACACGGCAAGCGTCTGCGCGATGCTTGTGAACATCGCAGCATTGCAAAAATGGGATTTGCTCAATAAATCGCGGCGCGCCACGAAGGCCAGGTCGCCGCCAGCCAGCCCACCGCCACGGATCCGGCAACGAGCACGACAACGGTCATGATGAGAAGAATTCTGCGCCGCGTCAGTGCGCCGTTGGCACCAGCCATCAGATCAGCGCAACTTCAAGACGCCCTTCTCGTCGAAGGGTACGGTGCGTAGCGCGCCACGCTCGAGCCGCACTTGGCCACGCAGGCGATATTCGACTTGATTGAGCGAACCGCCTGTTGCGCGCGCCTTTTCGACAAGCTTGAGCAACGTACCGGCGAGGTTGGCGGTCACGAGCATGTCGAATTCCGCTGCACCTTTTGCCGGCACCACGAAGCTGCTGCCAGAGAGGCCGTGACCGAGTGGCTCACCACCCAATTCGATGGTGTACGTCACGCCTCGCACCGCGAGCTCGAGATCATTGGGGTTCTGAACCTTCATGCGCGCCTTGATGCGCTGCTCGAATAGGTCTCCCTTGACGAGATCGACCGCGACGATCGAAAGATCGGGCGCCTGCAGCTTCGGACCAAGCGCCGAACAGCCCGCGACCATGACCGCGACGGTCACGGCGAGCATCAAGCGGAACCAACGGAAGTGACGAAGCATTCACCGCATCTT
>JALRHE010000323.1 GCA_023253235.1 Steroidobacteraceae bacterium | reverse complement strand
GACGAATCCAGCGCTCGGCGCTGCACCACAAGCTCTGAGTACCGACACGGGTCTCGCCAACGTCATTCGCTGGCAAGCGGTGATCCGCGGTGGGCAAAGCCCAGGCATTCGCGTCTACCCGGGCGCTGACGCACGAGCGTTCACCCGTCTTGGACTCGAGGCTGGCGATTTGATTGTCGCCATCAACGATGCGCCGCTGTCCGATCAAGCGAACGGCGATGCCTTCCTGCGCAGCCTCTCGGGCGTGCCACAGGCGTCGCTGACGATAGAGCGCGCCGGGCGCACCCAAAATATTCTGGTCGATCTCGCCAGCCTCACCGGGGCCGGTGCAAACTGACTGGCCTGACCTGACGGAAATCTCATGCCGACATCACGCTCGCTGCTCACCACTCTTCTGGCTGCCCTGCTCGTCTTCGGCGCCGCCGTTCCGTCGTCCGCGCAGTCTGCCTCTGGTGCGCGCATCACGCCCAACTTCAAAGACGCCGATATCACCCAAGTGATCGAGGCGGTGGCCGCTGCGACCGGTCGTAACATCATCGTCGATCCGCGCGTACGCGCGCAGGTGACGATGCTCTCCTCGACGCCGATGACACCCGATGCGTTCTACGAGGCCTTTCTCGCACTGCTGCAGGTGCATGGCTTCGTCGCCGCACCGTCAGGCGATGTACTGAAGATCATTCCCGATGCCAACTCGCGCACCATGCCGGGCAATGATCTGCCGGATCGTTTGAGCGCCACCTCGGATGAGATCGTCACGCAGGTGGTCTCGGTGACCAACGTGAGCGCCGCTCAGTTAGTCGCCATTCTCCGTCCGCTCATGCCGCAGAACGCGCATCTGGCGGCCTATCCGTCCTCGAACATGCTGATCCTCGCCGATCGCGCGAACAACGTGAATCGCATGTTGCGCATCATCCGACGCATCGATCAGGCGAGCGACGCCGACATCGAAGTCGTTTCGATGCAGAACGCCTCGGCGGCAGAGGTCGTTCGAACGATGACTGCGCTGAATCCTGCGCAAGCCTCGGCTGAAGGTGGCATGAGCCCATTGCGCGTCGTCGCCGATGATCGCTCGAACAGCATTTTGCTCGCGGGCGATAAAACCCAGCGCCTACGCGCACGCACTCTCATTGCTTACCTCGACACACCGCTCGCGAGCGGTGGTGATACCCGCGTGCGCTATCTTCGCTACGCCGATGCCGAAAAGATCGCGACGAAACTCAAAGAGCAGGTTCAGGGTGTGGCGGCTGGTTCAACGACAGCCGGCTCCACGACCGCCGCCAGCGCCGATCGCAGCACCATCATCTGGGCTGAGCCAGAGACCAATGCGCTCGTCATAACGGCACCCGCGAAGACCATGAACTCTTTGATGGCGGTGATCGACAAGCTCGACATTCGTCGAGCGCAAGTCATCGTCGAGGCCATCATCGTGGAGGTCTCGGCCGACAAATCCGCTGAACTCGGCGTGAACTGGCTCGTCGATGGTAGTCGTGCGGACAATGCCGTCGGCGGCTTCGTCGAGCCGGTGGGCGGTGTGAGCATCGTCGATCTCGCGCGTGCCGCAACGGACCCCACGACGCTCACGAGCGTGCCGCGTGGCACGACGGTCGGCGTCGGCCGCCTCGGCGGCGGCGGCGTGGACTTTGCCGCCGTACTGCGCGCGCTGCGCGGCGACTCGACGACGAACATCATCGCCACCCCCTCGATCGTGACGATGGATAACCAGGAAGCCGAGATCAAGGTCGCGCAGGAAGTTCCGTTCGTCACCGGCCAGTACACCAGCACCGGCGGCAACACGGGCAATAACCTGAATCCTTTCCAGACCATTCAGCGTCAGGAAGTCGGCACCATCCTCAAGATCACGCCACAGATCAACGAGGGTGATTCG
>JALRHE010000167.1 GCA_023253235.1 Steroidobacteraceae bacterium | reverse complement strand
ACAGGGTCGGTATGCGCGGATTTGGCTCGGGGTCGTGCTTTATTTCGTTTACTTCAGCCTGATCTCGGCCGCCCGCGTGTGGATCGAGAAGGGTGTGGTCTCGGCCTCGCTCGGTCTTTGGTGGGTCCATCTGCTCGTGGTGGGTGTGACGCTGTTGGTCTTGTTCCTGCCGCGGTGGCTCGCCCGCTGGCGCTATCGAGGTGTGCCGGTATGAGACCTGTGCTCGGGGTGCTCGACCGTTACGTCATGCGCGCTGTGCTCTCCGGAGTCGCCATGGTCGCGGCCGTTCTCGCCTCGCTCGGCGCCCTGTTTCTCGTGATCGGTCAACAGAACGACATCGGTGTGGGCAACTACACGGCCGCGAGTGCTGCGGTCTTCGTGCTGCTCAGTCTGCCGCAACAAATATGGGATCTGTTGCCGATCAGTGCGCTGATCGGCGGACTGCTCGGCCTAGGGAATCTCGCTCGCGGCAGTGAACTGACGGTGATGCGTGCAGCCGGCTGGTCGGTTTGGCGCGTGTCACGCGGCGTCGTGGCAGCTGGCGCGATTTTATTGGTCGTCGCCGTGATCTTGGGTGAGTGGCTCGCGCCACCGATGCATCAGTTGGCGAAGCAGCAGAAGACGCTGCAGAAGATGGCAGGAGAGGGCGGAGGGACGCTCGGTGCGACCTGGGTGCGCGACGGGCAGTTACTCGTGAGTGTCGAACGACGGGGTGGCGGTGAGGGCTACGGTGGTGTTGCGTTGTTCGAGTTGGACGATCGGAATCGACTGCGATCGATGGCGCAGGCAACCTCGATCAAATTTGATGCGGAAGGTCGCTGGCTGCTCGGCCAGTACGCGGAAACGACGCTGTTGAGCGACACGCAAGTGGCGGCGCGGCGTAGTGCATCAGAGCCGTTCTCGTCGAATCTGAGTGCAGATTTCTTTGGCGATGCAGCGGGCGCGCCAGATCAGATGTCGACGCTCTCGGTTTGGCGTGTCGTGATGCACCTTCGCTCCAACGGCCTCGATGACCGAGAGCCGCTGTTTGCATTTTGGTCGAGAATCGCTCGCACTATCGCGATCTTCTTTGCATTGATATTGGCACTGCCGTTCGTCTTTGGCTCGTTGCGCGACTCCGGTTCCGGAGCTCGGGTGGCGATGGGGTTTGTGCTCGGTATCGGGTTTTTCTCCCTGCAACGCACACTCGAAAGTGGTGCCATCGTGTTCGGTGGGCCGCCCGCGCTGCTCGCGTGGACGCCGACCTTGCTGCTAGCCGCTGCGGCGTTGCTATTGATCATGAGGACACGTTGATCGCCATGAGCCAAGATCCCATCGCCAACGATCCGATTCCGCCGCCGCTCGTCAAACGCACCACGCTGATCGTCCGCAACCTCGAACGATCGATCGAGTTTTATCGCGACGTCCTCGGGATGTCGATCTGGTACGACGACGAAATCACGCTCTCCGGCGTGGGCCTCGCAGCTGGCGCCAAAGGTGATCGCACTCGGCTGGTGATCATGCAGGGGCCTGATCCGGTGCTGGGTATGATCGGATTATTGGAATTCACCACGCCGCGCCTGCCAGAGCCCGCTCGACGCGAGCGTCTCGGGATCGGCGATATCGTGTTCGTGATGCAAGGTCGTGATGTACACGGTGTGCACGCGCGTGCGCGCGAACGCGGATTCAGGGTTCATGCGGCGCCACACGAGTTCAGCGTCAAGGGTGCGTCTGGTCAGCAGTTGCAGATGACGTCGCTGAGTCTGTGGGATCCCGATGACTACTTCATCGAATACAACCAGCGCCAGGAGGCGGCATGAGTTCGAGTGATGACAAAGTGCTGGTTTGGGACTGGCCGGTACGCGTCATGCATTGGGGT
>JALRHE010000150.1 GCA_023253235.1 Steroidobacteraceae bacterium | reverse complement strand
GTATTGGGAGCGGTGCGCACAACTTCGCTCGACTCGCGAAGCACGGCCTCGACAAACGATGCCTCTTTGCCGATGGCGTTTGCGAGCTCTGTCGCACGCACGGATGGATTCACAGTACGCAAATCGAGAAAGCGATTTTCGGCTTTCGAGACGATCTTCTGCGCGACGACGAGCACATCACCCGCCTGCAGCTCGATTTCGTTGTGACGCAGCGCTGCTTGCAGGATCGACGCCAGATCATCACCGGGGCGTATCTCCGGTATGCCAGCCAGAGCCCGCAGCTCCAATGCCGCCATGTCGTTAACGCGCGACGGGGGCCGTCAGTTGTCCCGTGATACGCACGCCCGCTCCATCGACCGAATAAGTCTTGTTGAGAAAAATCAGCACAGAGGTCATCGCCTCGGCCGCAGCCGAATTGGCGAGTACCCCACCATGCAAGCCGCGCAAACCACAAGCATCGACGAGCGCCACTGCGACTTCGCGCGCGGCCTTGTCGTCACCAAAAACCAAGACGTCGCACTCGACGAGCGCATCGGTGATGAGCTTGTGCGCTGCCACGTTGTGGAATGCCGAAACGACCCGCACGGATTCGCCCAAGATATCCTGCGCGCGCTGCGCCGCACTACCCTCAGGGGGCAATTGCACGCGCATGACTTTCGGTGGCATCAACGGCACGGTCGTATCGATGACGATCTTGCCGACGACACTGCTGCGAATATCCTCGAGCGTCGTACGCTGCGATGCGAACGGTACCGTCAAAATAACGACGTCGGCTGCTCCAGCTGCCGCAACATTACCGCCGAAGGCCACCTCGCAACCCAGCTCTGCGCCAAGCTGGCGAGCCGCAGCCTCTGCCTTCACCGGATCACGCGAACCAATGATGATGGATTTGCCTGCCTTCGCGAGCCGACGCGCGATCGCAGCGCCGAGCTGACCCGTACCGCCGATCACGGCGATGCTTTGAACGATGTGCGTCATGGGGAGATTCTAGCCGGATGGATCAGCACCAAGAGCAGATCCGCGACATTAGTGTCCGTTCTGCCCGTGACGAAGAGATCGCCGACGGCAGCCAGCGCCGGATACGTGTCACAGCGTGCCAATACATCCGCCGCATTCAAGCCCTTCGCCCGTAAACGACCGGCAGTTGCTCCATCGGCAAACGCACCGGCAGCGGGCGTCGGCCCGTCGATCCCGTCGGTGCCAGCCACGAGCACCGTCACACCCTCCAACCCATCGAGTTGGGCGCCGATCGCCAATGCCAGGTGTTGCGCTCGCCCGCCCATACCGTTGCCTTGCACGGCAATCACGGGCTCACCACCGGCTAGCAGCAAGGTCGGTCGCGCACCGAATTGCATGGCCGCACGGCGACGGTGAATCTCAGCCACGATGCGTGTCGCCTCGGTTTCAACGGTGCCGTAGAGCGTGCGACCGAGATCCACGATATCGACACCGGCCGTGCTCGCATACGCCCTCACTGCTCGCAGTGCATCGTCCAAGGTCGCGACGACGACATAATGAGCGAGCGATGCAGCCGACGAGATCGTCGGGCCCGAGCCGATGACCTTGGGGTCATCGCCCTGCACATCGGAAATCGCCAGCGTGATGCATCGCGCCGGCGACAAACGTCGCTCCAGCCCGCCACCTTTGATCTGCGAGAGTCGACGCCGCAGCTGATTCAACTCTGCGATCGAGGCGCCCGCGCGCATCAGCTGCATCGTCGCCTGACGCTTCTGCTCGAGTGTGACACCCTCGATCGGAACGACACACAACGCCGAGGCACCGCCAGTCAACAAAACGACGTAGACGTCATCGGCGTCCACTTCACCGATGAAGTTCCACAGGCGAACACCTGCCGCCAAACTCGCCTCGCT
>JALRHE010000148.1 GCA_023253235.1 Steroidobacteraceae bacterium | reverse complement strand
CAGCTAGTGGCGACTCGCGCTCGGTCGGCGAGTGCGCGCCGAGTCGCAGGGTGACCTCTTTCTTGGCGATGGTTGCGATCTCGGCCGCGTATTCACCGCCACGACCATCGAAGACCGTCACGGCGTCGCCCGTTCGCATGCGCAAGACTCGACTGACGTGCGCAGACGCTTGCTCGGGTAGTGCGACGGTGCCGTCGTCGCTTTGAGCCTGTAAATCGGGCACGAAGATACGGATGTCTCTCATGATCGGTGTCTCATGCGACCGCGAGATCGAGGCCTTCTCGGGCGACAGCCACCATCAGCTCGATTTCCGACGGGGTCACGATATAGGGCGGCATGAAGTAAATGACATTACCCAAAGGGCGCAGTAGCACACCGCGCTCCAAGGCGTGTCGATGGATCTGCAAATGTCGTCGCTCGCGCCATGGAAAAGCGTCGCGACGCTCACGATCGCGCACGAATTCGACGGCGAGAATCAGTCCGCACTGTCGGATCTCGGCCACATTCGGATGCTGCTCGAAGGCGCTGCGTGCTGTTTCGCCCAAATGCGCTGCAAGCGCCAGATTTGTCTCGAGTGCGCGGGTGTTATCGAAAAGTTCGAGCGAGGCGAGTGCGGCTACGCAGGCGAGTGGATTGCCCGCGTAGCTGTGCGAATGCAGGAACGCGTTGAGTTTGGTGTATTCGTCGTAGAAGGCTTGGTACACGGCATCGGTCGTGAGTACGACCGACATCGGCATGTAGCCTGCGGTTAGCCCTTTCGACAAACACAGGAAATCCGGCGTGATGCCGGCATGCTCGCAAGCGAACAGTTTGCCGGTGCGTCCGAATCCCACCGCAATTTCATCGGCGATCAGGTGGATGTCATGACGGTCGCACAGTTCGCGCAGCAACACGAGAAATTCCGCGTCATACATGCGCATGCTGCCTGCGCATTGCACGAGCGGCTCGACGATGATCGCGGCAATTTCGTCGTGGCGATCGGCGAACAGCGTGGCGATTTCGGCGATGCGTCGTCGCGCAACATCGGCCGCAGTCTCACCCGGTGCGCGTTGGTAGGCGTCGGGTGAATTGACCGTGATCACGTCCATGAGCAGCGGGCGATAGATCGCCTTGTAGAGCTCCACGTTTCCGACTGCCAGAGCGCCAAGTGTTTCGCCGTGATAGCTGTTGCTCAGCGTGACGAAGCGAGTCTTGCGCGGCCGGCCGATGTTCTGCCAATAGTGAAAACTCATCTTGACTGCGACCTCGATTGAGGCCGAGCCGCTATCGGCAAAGAAACATCGATTGAGACCTTGGGGTGCGCGTCGGGTGAGCTCCGCCGCCAGTTTTGCCGCAGGCTCGTGTGTGAAACCGGCGAACATGGCATGCGGCAGGGTCGCCAATTGACGACTGACTGCTTCGTTGATGTGCGGGTGAGCATGCCCCCAAAGATTCACCCACCACGAACTGATGGCGTCGAGGTAGCGTTTACCGTCAGCATCCTCTAGCCAAGCACCGCGCCCACTGCGCAGCGGCACCAGCGGCAGTTGCGACTCGTGGTCCTTCATTTGGGTGCAGGGGTGCCACACGTGGGCGAGGTCGAGTTCTCGCAATTCAGCGGAGGAGAGCGGCAACATGGCTTTATTCTGGCATGATCGCGCTCGATGACCGCAGTCGATCCCGTCACCGGCCTCCTGCTCGGCACCCGTCAGGTGCTCAGCCCGCACTTCGATTCGAGGCCGCAGGGCCAAGCGCCCGAGCTGATCATCATCCACGGGATCAGTCTGCCGCCCGGTGAGTACGGTGGTCCGTGGATCGATCGCCTGTTTTGCGGCAACTTGTCCGCTGCCGCCCACCCATTTTTCGCCACCATCGAGGGCTTGCGTGTTTCGGCGCACGCGTTGGTGCGCCGCGACGGCAGCATCAGCCAGTACGTCCCGTTTCATGCCAGAGCCTGGCACGCTGGCGTATCCGAGTGGCAGGGACGTTCTGCCTGCAACGATTTCTCGATCGGCATCGAACTCGAGGGGGCGGATACCGAACCTTACGAGTCAGCGCAGTATCACGCCTTGGCCGCACTTATCGCCGCGTTGATCCGCGCGTACCCGTCCTTGTCGGTCGACCGCCTCGTGGGGCATTCGGACGTTGCGCCCGGGCGCAAGACGGATCCCGGCCTATCATTCGATTGGACGCGCTTGCGAGCTGAACTCGCAGCCGTTTCGGGGGTTTAAACATGAACGAGAATACGACCCGGCGCGAAGCGCCGCGCTACTACCCTTGGCTCGTGGCCGTGATGGGCATGTTGGCGCTGTTTCTGTCGAACGGCATGACGGCCACCGGCATTACGATTTTTGATCCGCCGTTGCTCGACGAATTCGGCTGGAGTCGTGGCGATCTCAAGTTCACCGACACCATCAAATTCACGATGACGGCGCTCATGGCGCCCTTCGTCGGCATCCTCATCGACAAGCTCAATCCGCGCTATCTGCTGATGGCAGGCTGCGCCTATCTCACGCTCGGCTACGTTGGTTACAGCATGCTGATCAACGGCGCGCCGCCGCTGATCATCCAGGTGATCGCCATCGTCACGGCGATTGGCCTCGGCGGTATTCTGGTCGTGGCGCTCGGCTCGCTGGCGCCGGGCCTAGGTCGCAACATCAGCATCGGTATCGCGACAGTGCTGGCAGCCACTGGCCTGTATTTCTTCTACACCTCGTGGTCGGGCGATGCGCTCAAGCAGATCTACGTGATCCACTTGATGTTCTCGCTCGCGCTGTCGGCCGCCGGTTCGATGTCGGTGATTTATTTGGTGTCGAGCTGGTTCGTGAAGCATCGCGGGCTTGCAATCGGCATCGCGCTCGTCGGTACGAGTATGGGTAGCGCCGTGCTGCCGACCCTAAACCCGTATTTGATCGAGTCCTACGGTTGGCGACAGGCCTTTCTCTACAATTCTTTGATGCCGGTGGTGTTGTTCGTCATCGTGCTGCTGTTCCTCAAGGGAACGCCGGCGCAGGCAGGCTACGCTGCCGTGGGGCAGAGCGAGGCGGTGGGTGATCTCAAGCAGCACGGGCTGACTTTCAAGGAGGCGATCCGCACGCGCACCTTTTGGGCGATCG
>JALRHE010000108.1 GCA_023253235.1 Steroidobacteraceae bacterium | reverse complement strand
GGGCGCGACACCAAAGAGCGCGTGCGTCGTAACTACGGCATGCCGCGACCTGAGGGTTATCGAAAGGCGTTGCGACTGATGCATCTCGCCGAACGGTTCTCGCTGCCGCTCATCACCTTCATCGATACCCCTGGCGCTTATCCGGGTCTCGACTCCGAAGAGCGGGGCCAGAGCGAGGCCATCGCACGCAATCTTTTCGAGATGGCCAAGCTGCGCGTGCCCATCGTGAGCGTGGTTATCGGTGAGGGCGGTTCGGGTGGCGCGCTGGCCATCGGTGTCTGTGACCGTCTGCTGATGTTGCAGTACAGCACCTATTCGGTGATCTCGCCCGAGGGCTGTGCATCGATTCTCTGGAAGAGCGCGGACAAGAAAGAGACGGCCGCCGACGCCATGGGCCTCACGGCCGATCGCTTGAAATCTTTGGGTCTGGTCGATGAAGTCATCGCTGAGCCTTTGGGTGGTGCGCATCGCAATGCGGCCGTGATTGCGCGGTCGCTACAGGACGCTTTGGCCCGGCATCTGGCGGTGCTGCGTGCCAAGCCGCTCGAGACGCTGCTTGCCGAGCGAGCGGCGCGTATTGCGGGCTTCGGTGTCTACTCGGAGGCGGGCTGAAGCGCGCCAGGAGTGAGCCTGCGGACGAGCTTGCGCGTCGCGTCGCGAAGCGACTCGATGAGCTCGAGCAGAAAGCGTCCTCTAAACCTTTGCGCCTTTGCTTGGCGCTGAGTGGCGGTCTCGATTCGATCGCGCTGCTAGAGCTACTCGTGCAGTGGCGTTCACGCCAGCGCGCCTCGCGTCGCGTCGAACTGCGCGCGATCCACATCGATCATCAATTGCGGCCTGCTTCCAAGTCATGGGCCAAACACTGCCGTGCCGTGGCACGCGCGGTCGGTATCGTTTGCACCGTCGTCAAAGTGACGGTGCCGAAGCGACGCGGCGAATCGCTCGAGGCGGCCGCACGCGAGGTACGTTATGCCGCACTCGCTGCGCGCTTGCGCCCGACCGAGTGGCTCGTCACCGCCCACCATTTGGATGACCAGCTCGAGACTTTGCTGCTGCAGTTGATGCGCGGTGCCGGCGTGGCGGGCCTTGTGGGTATGGCTGAGTCAACGCGTGAGCCCTTGCCGTTATGGCGACCCTTGCTCGAGGTGTCGCGCGCCGAGTTGTCGCAGTGGCTGCAGGCGCGAGGTGGCCGCTGGGTCGAGGATGACAGCAATCTCGATGAGCGTTTCGATCGCAATTACCTTCGGCATCGCATCGTGCCGCTGCTGCAGGCGCGTTGGCCCGCGGCATCGAAAACCGCGGCGCGTAGTGCCGCACATCTCGGTGAGGCGCGTGAGCTACTGCAGGCTTTGGCCGAGATCGACGCAGCGCAGGTGATCGAGGATGGCGTGGTGCAAATCGCGGCGTTGCAGGCACTCGATGTCGCGCGCCAGCGCAATCTGTTGCGTCACTGGATCGCATCGCAGGGTTTGACCATGCCCGATGCGGTCCATCTGGAGCGTATTCGAGTGGAACTGCCTGCGGCGCGCGTCGATGCCCAGCCCATCGTGCGCTGGGAGGGTGGGGAGGTGCGTCGCTTTCGTCAGCGTTTGCATGCGCTCGTGCCGTCCGCGGCGCCATCCTCACAGTCCATCGAGCACCGTTGGCGCTGGCGTAGCCAACCGGTACTCGAACTGGGTGCCGGGCTCGGTCGTTTACGGTGGGTTCGAGACGCGACAGGCGAGATCGCGGCGGCGCGCTTACCCGCGGTGTTGCGGGTCGCTGCGCGGGTCGGCGGCGAGCGCATTCGATTACGCAGGACGGGTCCGAACCACACGGTCAAGGAGTTGCTGCGTGAGCGGGGTGTGGTGCCGTGGGAACGCGAGCGGGTTCCACTCGTCTTCGCGAAAGAGGCCCTCGCGCTTGTGGCGGATCTTTTCGTCGCAGCCTCGTTTCGTGCAGATCCGGCCGACGATCGGCCGCAACAGCGACTGCGCCTCGTGTGGGAGCGTGACGCCTAGGAAGAGGCGTTGAGAGAAGAGGCCTTTTTTGCTAGTCTGACTTCCCGTCGTGCCGGCTTCCGAAGACGGCGTTTAGCTAGCGGCGGTTCACCATGCCTCGTTTCGTATTTGTCACGGGCGGTGTCGTTTCCTCGTTGGGGAAGGGCATCGCTTCGGCGTCTTTGGCGGCCATTCTCGAGGCTCGCGGCCTGAAGGTCGCGATGGTCAA
>JALRHE010000320.1 GCA_023253235.1 Steroidobacteraceae bacterium | reverse complement strand
GTTGTGGCAGCGCACTGCGAGCCTCGGTACCACCGTCTCAGTCAACCCAGACCAGTCGGACGACCACACGCGTGCAATGCGATGGCCCCACACCCTGGAATGTCGCCGTGACGGCCGAAGTCAGCACCGAGATGCCCGTCGTGGTCGCCACGCGCGCGCTACGCACGGGTCAAACGGTATCGCCCGCGGATCTCGAAATCGTATCTCGTCGGGTTGCCGGCCTCGGTAACTGTTGCGCCACTGAACCCGGCGAGGTCATCGGCCAGACCGTACGCCGCCCCATCGGCAGTGGCGAGCCGATCCGCTTCGAATCGCTCGATACCCCACCCGCAATCCGTCGCGGAGAACTGGTCACGATCGTAGCCAGCAACCCCGGCATGGAGATTCGGGCGACCGGCGTCGCGCTCGCTGATGCACGATCTGGGGAACCAGTTCGCATTCGGCACTCGAGCTCCCTACGTATCGTGCAGGCTCGAGCCGATACCCCGGGTGTCGCGAGAGTGGATCGATAACGTTGACGGAATGGCCTAAAGATTTTCCGAAGCCGGCCGTTAACCGTTACGAGGGAATTGGGAGAACCGTGTCATGAATGTCAAAGTCACCGGGAATGAAGTCCGCCCGCCGCAAGGTGTAGGGCCCAACGGAGTCGCTCGACGCGAGTCGTCGGAAGGATTGGTTGCGGGCACGCCGGCCGCACCCATCGCCACCGAAGGCAGCACCGTGCAGATCGGCGCGACCACGCGTCATTTGCTCGATCTTGCCAAGAGCGGCAATGCCACCGATGTCGTCGATATGGCCAAAGTCGAGCGGCTGCGCGCAGCCATTGCCGATGGCAGCTATCGAGTCGATGGTCAGAAGGTCGCCGACCAGCTACTGCGCTTCGAGTTTTTGCTGGGGCGCGTCACGGGCGATATCCAAAAAGGCTCATGAACGACGCGCGCGTCGCCATAGGCAAACTGCTCGAGGATGAACTGCGACTATTGCAGCGCCTCGAGCAGTTACTTTCGAACGAGAAATCGTTGTTACTCGAGGACGACTCACCCGAGCGTCTCGAGATTGCCTGTGCGTCACGCCAAGAGTGCATGGGTGCGTTACTGCGTTTGCAGGATGAGCGCTCGCAGCTCTTGCGGATGGCGGGTTATCCGACTGACAACGCCGGCATGTTGATGCTGATTCGCGATTGCGATCCGCAGCGCCAACTACCGCCACGTTGGGCCGAGTGCGCAGAACTCGCCAAACGCTGTCGAGCGTTGAACGATCACAACGGCGCGCTGGTGAGTTCCCGTATGCGTCGCATTCAGGGCGTTCTCGAAGTCCTCACGGGCAGCCAAGAGGGTCCGAACGTCTACGGCCGTCAGGCCGAGCAAACTTGGGTCTCGACTGGACGGATGCTCGCGACAGAAGTTTGACGCAAGCGTTTGACTCTCAGTCGAGCGCACCCGGATTCATCACGCCAACTGGGTCGACCGCCGCCTTCAACTTGTCGAATAGCGCTGCCGTTTCGGGTCTGAGCACAGATCGGTATGGATAGGTTTTACCCAGCTGGTTAGAGGCAGCGCCAAGCTCGGCAAATAGCGCGACCAACTCCGCACGCATCTCAGCCACGAGTGCACGAGCAGCAGGTTTCACCGGCGGCGTGCCCAACCTCTGCTTGATGCTCTCGCTCGCATAACGCTGGTGCACAGGCAACCACTCATCGTGCCAATGAAAGACGGGCTCGAAACTGAAGGCATGGTTGCTGATCGCAATCAGCAAATGACTCATCCAAACACCTTCCGCCTGCATCCGCTCTCGATAAGGCGCGAGCCTCTCGGCACTGGCGCGAATGATTTTCTCGGCATCCGAGTGGGCCACTTTGGCATTGAGCGCCGCCCAACGTTCGCCCTCACCACCCACTACCCCATCGAGCGGCGGAAAGAGATTCGCTCGGACAGCTTTCGGAATCGAATTCGGAATCACGGAGCCGCCCTGCTGCAAAGCCGTCTGACGACAAGTCTCGAGATCGGCCTCAAGCGCAGCCAGACTGCGCGCCGCGCAGGTGACGTGCAGGGAATAGGCTTGCTCGGGTAAGAAACTCCGCCCGGCCGTGACGAGACTCACACCCTCTTTGAGTCCACGCCACCATGAAGGCTCGCTGCGAACCACGTTCAAGAGAACATTGGCATCCGACAGCAAGCCTTCCGAGCGCAGGTTCTTGCGCGTGGTCTCGGG
>JALRHE010000029.1 GCA_023253235.1 Steroidobacteraceae bacterium | reverse complement strand
ATTCTTGTCACGCGCGAACAGCGCATCCCAGTCTGAGCCCCACAAGACCTTGATGACGTTCCAGCCGGCTCCTGTGAAGAGCGCCTCAAGTTCCTGGATGATCTGACCGTTGCCACGAACCGGGCCATCGAGTCGCTGCAGATTGCAGTTGATGATGAAGGTGAGATTGTCGAGCTTCTCGCGCGCCGCCAAGGTCAACGCGGCGATCGACTCGGGCTCATCCATCTCACCGTCACCGAAAATACCCCAAACCCGTCGCTGTGACGTGTCTGCGAAACCCCGATGTTCGAGATAGCGTAAAAACCGCGCCTGATAGATCGCATTGATCGGACCGATCCCCATCGAGCCCGTCGGGAACTGCCAGAAATCCGGCATCAACCACGGATGCGGATAAGAACACAGCCCGCCTCCGCCAACCTCCTGTCGATATCGAGCGAGCTGTTCTTCACTGAGACGACCTTCGAGGTACGCACGCGCGTAGATCCCCGGTGCCGAATGCGGCTGGAAGAACACGAGATCGCCACCCCCCTCCGCATCAGGGCCACGGAAGAAATGATGCAATCCGGTTTCGAAAATCTCGGCAGCCGAAGCGTAGGTTGCGACGTGTCCACCGAGCTCACCGTAAGCCTTGTTGGCCCTGACGACCATCGCCAACGCATTCCAGCGCATGATCGCCGTCAGCCGCTCCTCCAGCGCTACGTCGCCCGGATGAACCGCCTGCTCATCGAGCGGAATGCTGTTCTGGTAAGCGGAGTACGGCATGACGTGCGCCATGACGCCTAAGCGTTGCGCTTCTTGCTCCAATTGCGTGAGCAAGTACAGACCGCGCTCGCGACCACCACTCGCTACGGCGGTGCGCAGAGCGTCCAACCACTCCCGCGTCTCTTGCGGGTCGATGTCGTGAGGCAGATTCATGCCGCGAATGATACCGACTCACAGATACGTACATGAAGCAAAAGTCTCGGGAGTTCTCCGGAGTTTCCGTCGCAGCCGATGGAGGCACACTGCCTAGTGAGCCTCCGACATGGGAGGCATTTCGAAGGATAGACGGAGTGAATATGAAGACCTTGAACAGCATCCCGGCCCTCGTCGCAGCAGCAGTCGCCTTGACGACCGGAGTGGCCCAAGCCGCAAGTGGTGATTGGTTGATTCGAGCCGGCGTCCACAACGTCGATCCGAAGTCCAACAATCATCCGGTCGTAAAAGCCGACGATGCCCCGAGCCTGACGATCAGCGGCAGCTACTTCCTCACGGACAACGTTGCAGTCGAAGTGCTAGGCGCCTATCCGTTCACGCACGATGTCTTGCTGAAGTCCGATGGCTCCAAAGCGGCCGAAATCACCCAACTCCCACCGACGGTGAGCCTGCAGTACCACTTCGCACCTGAGGCGGCATTTCGCCCCTACATTGGCGCGGGCCTCAACTACACCTTCTTTTACGATGAGAAAACGACGGGCGCGTTGAACGGCACCAAACTGTCGCTCGACAACTCCTTTGGCCTCACGGCCGAGGTCGGTATGGATATCGCGCTGAATGACGATTGGGCTGTGAACCTCAATGCACGTTGGTTCGATATCGACAGCGACGCGCGGCTCGATGGTGCCGACGCCGGGACGGTGGAAATCGATCCACTCGTCTACGGCGTGATGATCACCCGCAAGCTACGCTTCTAATCTGAGCTGCGAGATCGGATCCACCACGATCAGGCGGTGACTCCGGCGCACAAGGATCAGTGCCCGGAGTGCCCTCGCGGCTTCCTGACATTCACCGTGGCCTCGACGGGCTGCTTCAGCGGCATGCTTGCGCCTCCGGCGCCCGTTTCCCGCGCTGCACTCGGCGCGTTGCCCGTGAACTCGTAGGCGACGGTTCCGGGCGGGTGACGATACCAACCCGGGTCGGTGTAGTCGTTGCGCTTCTGACCGCGTCGAACCTTGACCACGCTGAACATACCGCCCATGCCGACGGCACCGAACGGCCCCTCGCCCATCATCATCGGCAAGGTATTCTTCGGCATGGGCATGCGCATGGTCGACATCTCGTCCATGCCACGCTCACCCATGGCCATGTAACCCGGCACGAGATCGTTGATCTTCGCCGCGAGATCATCTTGCTTAACGCCGATCATCGTGGGGACATCGTGCCCCATGGCGTTCATCGTGTGATGGCTCTTGTGACAGTGGAATGCCCAGTCGCCTTCCTCATCCGCCAAAAACTCGATCTGCCGCATTTGGCCGACGGCGATGTCCTGTGTGACTTCGTACTGGCGCGTCGATATCGGCGTCGGACCGCCATCGGTCCCAGTCACCAAAAACTCGTGTCCGTGCAGATGAATCGGGTGGTTCGTCATCGTGAGATTACCGATACGAATACGAACTCGATCGTTGTGACGCACGATCAGAGGATCGATGCCCGGAAACACACGGCTGTTCCATGACCAGATATTGAAATCGAGCATGGTCATGATCTTCGGCGTGGCACTGCCCGGGTCTATATCGAAGGAATTCAGCAGGAAGCAGAAATCACGATCGACATCAGCTATGAGCGGATGCTTATCCTTCGGATGAGTAACCCAAAATCCCATCATCCCCATGGCCATCTGCACCATCTCGTCGGCATGCGGGTGATACATGAAGGTGCCAGGACGCCTCGCGACGAATTCATAGACAAATGTCTTGCCAGGCGGAATGCCCGGTTGCGACAACCCGACGACGCCATCCATACCCGGCGGTAATCGCTGTCCATGCCAATGCACCGAGGTGATTTCCGGCAACTTGTTGGTCACGAAGATGCGAACACGATCCCCCTCGACGACCTCGATGGTCGGACCCGGGCTCTGACCGTTGTAGCCCCAGAGATTGGCCTTGAACCCCGGTGCGAACTCACGCTGCACCGGCTCAGCGACCAAGTGGAATTCTTTGACTCCACGATTCATACGCCACGGCAGCGTCCAGCCATTGAGCGTCACGACAGGCCGATACGGACGACCTGAGGCGGGTTCCAACGGTGGCCGCGTACTCGGCGACGTTTCGATCACGGGCTCCGGCAACGCGGCGAGCGCCGCTTTAGCGACGGTCGCTGCAGCCACCGCACCGCCCGTCAGGCTCGCCAACTCGAAAAACCGTCGTCTGGAAGTCATCGCTCTACTCCGGGTCGACCCAGCAACGAGGCTTGCAAATCGGCCTCGGCAAGCCAGAAACGTTCACTCGACTCGATGGCTGCGATCACGGTATCCACCTGTTCGCGCGCATCGGATAACAACTCGAACACGCCAATCAACATGCCGTTGTAGCGCAGCAGCGTCTCCTCAGACATTGCTTTTCTGAGCGGCACGAGCACGTCGCGATGGTGGATGGCATCTTCATACGCACTGCGATAGGCGGCGTAGCCGACTCGCAAATCGGATGACGCAACCAACGCGGCCTGCTCAAGTTCTGCGGCGGCGGCACGCAACTGCGCTCGGGCCGCTCCACGCTGCAGATCGCCGACATCGAAGACCGGCAAGGAAAGCTCGACCTCGAAACCGCGGGTTTCCTGCTCGCGTAAAGACAGCGACACATCGGTGAGACTCGTGACACGGGTTAACCCAGATGCGGCCGCAGCGGAGCGCCACTTCGCATTCGCGAGCCGCAGATCGAGTCGCGTCGCCGTCATGGTGCGCGACACGTCCGGTGCGGATACGGGGTCCGTCGGCAAGTCCGGTAGTCGTGCCGGCAACGTCAAACGACGGGCTTGATCCGCATCGAGGCCGAGCAGACGCACCAAAGATTCTTGCGCAGCCAACTCGTGCTGACGCGCCAAGATCACACGCGAACGGGCATCGGCTTGGTAACTCTGCTGACGTGCGCGCTCGAGAATGTTGAAGTTCCCCGCAGCCTCCATCCGAAGAGCCAGTTCAGCACTCGCCTCGGCACTCGCCAGCACACGCTCTGCATAGCGACGCTTCTCACCAGCCGCCACGGCTTCTACCCAGCCGCGACGAACGGCTGTCATCCGCTCGACGATATCGGCCGCGAGTCTGACCCGCCCTGCTTCGACATCGGCTTCCGCAATACGTCGGCGTTGTGGAAAGGTCAAAACGTCAAGCACGCCAAAAGATATCCACCGTTCGATATCGAGACCCTCAGCGGATCTCAGACGCTCATAGGAGAAGCTCGGATTCGCGAGGCGCCCAGTCATGGCAGCCGAGTTGAGTTCACCCTCATGCAGCGCCAGTAATCGACGCATCTCGGGACTGTGCACGAGCGCGATTCGCAGCGCGCTCTCCCGACTCAGTGGCGTTTTCAACAACTCGGCGATATCGACCGTCTCGCCCGTCGGTGCAGCCGCCGCACTCATCGCCTGAGCGCGCTCGGCGGGCCAATCAATGGTCGTACAGCCGGCGAGTATCGTGGCCAGCGACGACAACAAAACGTATCGCAACATGTTCATGAGTTTCAGCATATCAAGCACGGGGTCTCGAAATCGCGTGGGTCGCCACCGCCACCAACACGGCCAGCCCGAAACCGGCCACAAGACCTATCTTTGGCAAAGTTAGTGTCAACGTAACGCAGAAAGTTCCGACGGACCACATCCCGCGCGTCATCCCCTTGAGGAAGTGGACTGCTGCAGCTGGACCGGAGCGCGCGTGGTTGAATGCGGCCACCACAAGGCCAATCGAGGGAAACAGCGACGCGAAGCCGCCGATCGAAGCCCCGCCCTGCTTACCGAGTTCGCTCGTGATGAGGGTGACCAAGGCGCCTGTCGCCATTCGCGCCGGTAACTCGAGCGGATGCGGCGATGCTGCAACCTGCCCAGCGAGTCCGTCGGCAAGTCCTCTGTCGGCAAGCCGTTCGGGCATCGCCCTCGCCGACCACCCGAGCGCAGCGACGACCGCAATCGCAGCGAGCACCATCGACAAGTCCAACTGCCATAGTAGCCCCGCGACCAGACACCAGATGACGATCCCGATCGCGGCGGCGATCCACCATGAGGTCCGCACTGCCAAACGCGCGTAGACAACATAAAAAATCATCGCCGGGACGATGGCGACGAACGCCGAATAGGCTGCGGCTGCACCGAACTCGGTGCCGTTCTCGAAAGACAAAATGAACAGGATCGGGCCGGCCACGATCGGAAAACTGCCGAGCCATCCCCCCACCCGCTGACCATAGCGACGGCCAACCAAGGTCACCGAGGCAATCAGAACGGGAACGAGCAAGATCTTGAGAAAAAGAGTGTCGGGAGCGCTCATCGGGCGCCGACGATGCCCCAATGGCGTCGCGACGGCAAGCCACGCTCTGTGCTAACCTTTTTTCGTGGTCCGTTCCTCTCGCCTGATCAGTCGAGTCATCTGGTGGTGCTGCGCTGCACTGCTTCTGACGCAGCTGTTCGGCATCCACGCCCACCGGGTCGATGCTGCGAATGCACACGGCCACAGCCACTTCGAATGGCACTTTGCGCATAGCGGTCTCTACGCGCTCGATGCGAGCGGTGTCAGCGGCGGCACAAACGACACCTCAGGTCATGGCGACTCCAGTGCCGATGGGCTGAAATACTTCGTGATGAAGACTCTGGGCACGCTGGCAGTCGGTCTGCCTGCGCTGGCTCTGCTGTTGTCGATACCTGTGGCGCAACCGCTGCGACTTCCGCTGCAGCGTGGTCGGCGCATCGTCGATCGACCTCCGCGCTACTCGATAAAACCACCCACGCACGCACCTCCACTCCGCTGAGTCCGTCGACGGCGTGTCGGAGTGATTCCGCAGCCGTTTGTTCGTTTCTCTCAGGATCAGGAGATGTCCGTGCGAGTTCCCAACCTTTTCTTAGCTCTTGTCGTGATTGGCTCCGTGAGCCTCAGTCACTCGGCCGAACCGCTGACGTTGGCCGCCGCCGTTGACAGGACGCTGCGTAGCAACCCGGATTTGGCCGCGCTGCCCGCTCGACAACGCGAGCAGAACGCGCGCATCGAGCTCGCGGGCTTGCGGCCTCCGCTGGCGTTCGACGCCCAGATCGAAAACATGCTCGGATCCGGCGGCTATCGAGACTTGGACGGCGCCGAGACGAGTCTATCTCTCTCGCAGGTCATCGAACTCGGCGACCAACGTCGCAAGCGCCTAGCCGCCGCCCGCGGCACGATGGATGCGCTCGAACTTGCACAAACCGTCGCGCAACTGGATGCGGTGGCCGAGACGACCCGCCGTTACATCGAACTGGCGAGCGAAGAGCAGCAACAAATCCTCGCCATGGAATGGCTCGCAGCCTCCCAACGAAAGACGAACGACGTCGAGCGTCGAGTCAAAGCTGCTCGCGATCCCGAGGTAGAACTGGTGCGGGCGCGAATCGATCTGTCACGCGCCGAGCTGGGTGCGCGAGTTGCCGCGGATCGCGTACGAATTGCGCAGCGCAAACTCGCCGCCATGTGGGGTGCTATGGAGCCGGACTTCGAGCGGATCGAGGCCAATCTCTTCGACTTGCCGAACATCGAATCTTTGCAGCAACGAACCGAGAAGATCGCAAGCAGTGCCGACTTCCTGTTGTTCGCCACGGAGATTCGCCAGCGAGAAGCGGAGGTGGAGCTGGCTAAAGCGGAGGCGCGCGCCAGTATCACGGTCAGTGCCGGAATACGGCGTCTCGAAGCAACTGGAGATCAGGCCTTCATCGCAGGATTCTCTATGCCACTTTCCAGTGCGCGTTACGCCAGACCTCGGATAGCGGAGGCACAGGCGCGTCGCGACGGGTTGGAGCTCGAGCGAACCGCAGCGCTGATCAAAGCGCGCGCGAGCCTCTTCGAAGTCGCCGCGCGACTGAAACACGCCGTCGAAGAAGCTCAAACACTGCGCGACGACTTAATTCCGCGCATGGAGACGGCCGTCAAGGCGACCGAATACGCCTGGCAGCGTGGCCGCTATGGCTATATCGAACTGAGCGAAGCACAGCGCGAGCAACTCGGCCTGCGCCTCGCCCTCATCACCGCTGCGACCAACGCACACCT